>JAFCDH010000005.1 GCA_017609795.1 Candidatus Pacearchaeota archaeon
AAAAAGAATATAAAGAAGAAATAATAAAAATTAAAGAGTTATAAAAAGGTTTCTCTAGACTTAAATTTTATTGAAATATTTTAAGATGAAGAAGGATAACCAATTAACCGGTTATAGCCCCATTTAATGGCAAAATTTATAAAATAGAGGATTTTTGTTAGATAATGAAAAAGAAAGTTTTTTTACAATTTAAAAAAGGAAAACAAAGATTGTTATTAATTGATGCAATAAAAAAGGCAGGTTCTGAAAGAAATTTGATTAATTTAATTAAAATGCCCTCTGCTTCTATTTATGATTATAAAAATGAGATTAGACCAATTCCTAAAGAAAGAGCCAGAAGTTTAGCTAAATTTTTAAATTTAGATTTCAATAAGATTATAAAAGAAACAGAAAAAAAAGTTATTAAGCAATGGGATAAAAGAGAGACAGATTTTCTCTTAAAAAATTATCAGGATATGACTGCTAAAGAAATAGCAAAGAGATTGAATAAAACAATAAATAGTATTAAACATAAACGCAGAAAATTAAGATTAGAAAAAGGTCATGCATACCGTTGGAATAGGGAGAAAATTATAATTTACTTTAATAAATTTAAAAAAAAGATTGGAAGGACCCCTTCCTATAAAGATTGTTCAAATGAAGCTTCAGGGATGCTTTCAGCAATTGAAAGGATTTGGGGAAAGTACAGTAATTTTCTTTATGAATTAGGATTGAATATAAGGATTAAGAAATGGGATAAACAAAAATGTATCATGGAGTTTGAGAAAATAAGAAAAAAAATAAAAAAAACTCCAACACAAAAACAATTAAATAAATGTTCAGGATTATTTAAAGCAATTATAAAAAGATGGAAAACTTATAATAATTTTCTAAGGAAATTAGGATATACACCTAATTTTGAATTTAAATGGAATCAAAAAGAATGTATAATTGAATTTAACAAAATAATGTTGAATAGAACACGACTACCAACAATTGAGGAAATGATAAAAATAAATCCTGCATTGATAGCTGCTATTTATAAATATTTTGATAGTTATTCTTCTTTTTTAAGGATATTAAACTATGAAATTAATGATGATTGGCAAAAATGGGAAAGATTAGTTACAAAAATTTGTAAGAGATTATATCCAAACACAATAGTTAAACCAAGATTAGAGAATAACAAACAACCAGATATTGTTATTAAAAAAAAGGAATTATTTGATAAGATTATTGATGCTAAATTAAACTCTTTTGCAAACAGTATAAATAAGGATATAATAAATTATATGCCCTATTGCAAAAAACTAGAATTTTGGTGTTTAATAGGCAATAAGAATTTAAATAGAAAAAACATTAAGATTATGGGATTTACTCAAATAAAACAATTATTAGAAAAGAATAAAGAAAAAGAGCTTATAAAAGAACTTAAGGCAATGATAAAAAAATGATAAAAAAAATTTTAATCTTGGTATTAGTAACTTTCATTCCAGCACTTGAATTAAGAGCAAGCATACCTTTAGGAATACTCAATGGAGAAATAAAAGTTTTTAATTTAACCTTACAAGGATTTGGAATTTATTGGCCATTAGTATTTTTAATATGTGTTATGACAAATATTTTCTTAGGAATATTAGTTTATTTCTTTTTGGATAAATTTATACATCATTTTTTAAGATCGGAATTATTTTCTAAGTATTATTATAAAAAAGTTGAAAAAACCCAAAAAAAAATACATCCTTATGTAGAAAAATATGGAATATTAGGGATAGCTATTTTTATAGGGTTACCAATTCCTGGAAGTGGAAGTTATACTGGGGCTTTGGGAGCATATTTATTGGGATTAGGTTATAAAAAATTTATAATAGCAAATACAATAGGGGTTATCTTATCTGGAATATTAGTAACGATAATAACTTTAACTGGAAAAGGATTATTTGAATTAATTTTTTAGATTAGAAAAAATCTACATCATTTAAGATATAATAAAGAAATATCAATATCTTAATCATAATTGAAAGTTTTAAAGAACAGATATGTGAAAAACTTGATTGAGCTTGTAGATACTAAAACTTGCTTCAATCAGTTCTCTTAAAATAACTCATATAGCCTTCAAGAACAATCAACATAAACTTTTCAGTTACAGGAAGGATTTCACAATTATTATATTCTAGCTGATAACAATTTTTTCCTGTTTTTTTAATTTTTGTCTGTGGTCCGCTATTAAGCCATAAAACAGTATTATTTGGAGAGTTTTCACAAGTTATATAAGGAATATCTTCTGTAGCATATGGTTCATTATGAACTGCTGATTTAATATCTAATGAACCAAAATCCCTTAAAAAACCAGCAAGATTCATTAAGGCAATAGTATTATCATCACAAGCTTGCATTCCAGGATTAAAACTAATATATACTGTCTCATTTTTTTCAAAACCTATAAGGTTCTGAGGAATACTCATATTAACATATTCAAGCTTTCTTGGATCATTTCTAAAATTCATAGTATAAAATCCAGTTACTTCATCCCCCTTAGTAATAGGAATTTTAGTTGAATAAAAAAATATTTCTCCTAATTGTGTTTTTTCAAAATCAAGTTTTATATAACGAAATTTATTAAAATGATTTTTAACAACATATGGAACAAACAAAACAATTAAAAGAATTCCAATCATTAAAATAACTGCCCATAATACTTGTTTATTCTGTTTTTTATTCAAACCAAAAATCCTTTTTTTAGATTTGACTTTTTTATCAGATTTTCCAACTAAACTAGCTTTTTTATCTTCTAATATGTCTGAAAAATCTTCTTTTTTATTTTCACTATTTCCTTTATCCTTTTTCTCTTTAATCTCTTTTTCTTGATTAATTAATTCTTCTTTTTTATCTATTTCTTTTTCAACCATTTTTTATTACACAAATTTTAGGAACTGGCAACCATGTGCATCCTGCTTGTGCACAAGGAATCATGGACTCATATTGAGCACAATAATTTCCACAAACCCCTTTACAATTTAATTTACAATCAGTTTTTAATAGCTCATCTTGACAAGTATAAAGGTCTTTTCCATTATTTAGCCATTTAGGTTCACAACAAAAAATCTCATAATTTTTTGATCCACATTGAATTTTACAATCTTTTTTATATTCAGAAATTTCATTTCCAAAAATAGCACCACCTGTTATTTTAATACCATCTACCCCTATAAAAACTACAGCTATAACTGCAATCAAAACAATTGCTATAAAAATTGTGATTAAAATCTTTCCCTTTTTATTTTCTAATCTAAACATTTTATAACAAGAAAATATTAGTTTTTAAACTTTTATATTTTATTATTCCTATTTTTCTTATCCTCAAAGCTTTTAAATATGAATAATTATTAATATCCTTATAAAAATGAGAAAAATAATAACTCAAGAAAAGCAAAATAAAAAGACTAAGAGAAATCAATTAGTTATTGGATTAGTTTTAATTGTATTGATGCTTTTTAGTGTTATTGGTTATGCTTTAAGTGGAAGAGGGGATGATAATTCTAAAACAATAGAATATAATGAAATAAAGTTTACACAAGATAATTCTGGGTATTGGAATTTTAAAATACAAGGACAAAACCTTATAACAAAATACAATCCTAAAGAAACAGAAGATATTTCTTTTTTTAATTCTCTAAATATGGCAGATTATTCAAATAAACCCTTATATCTTATTGGAGGATTTGCAGAATCTAATTATGAAATAGCTAGAAATTTAAATTCTTTTGTTTTAAGGACACAAGAAGCTTGTTTAAATGAAAAAGATTGTTTAAAGGATTTTCCAATTAAAAATTGTTCTATTGATAATATTATTGTTATTAAAGAACCTGAAGAAGATTTAAAAGAAAAGATATATCAAGAAGAAAACTGTTTATTTATAACTGCAAGTTTGCAAAATCAAACAAGATATACTGATGCCTTTTTATTTAAAATCCTTGGAATTTAAGAATAGATTTCTTAGTATCTTATAATGAAAACCTTTAGAAAAGGTTATGATTCAAAGAAAAAAATATAACAAAATTAAAAAAAAAAGAAAAAAAATAAAAATTTAGATTTAAGCAGCAACTATTGGATAAACTTGTTCTGTACCTTTATCAGATGTAACTCCTTCAACAGCTTTAGCAACAGCATTTACTGTATCAGCAGCCTCATAACCAGCAACTAACATAGCTACTTTTTCTGCATTATAAGGTGATTCAACAGTTTTAATGATGTATTGTCCAGCACTTACTCCTGTTTTTTCAGTAAAAGCACTAGTACAAATTGGTGTTGTACTTCCTAAAATTTTAGCAGCAACTGTATTAATACAGCTTCCACCAACAACAACTAAGTTTTTGCCTGAAACACTGCTAATTTCAGAATCTTTAACAACAAGAACTTGTCCACTTGCATCTCCTTCTCCAGGAGTAATTATTGTGTCAGGAGAACTTATGAAAACTTGTCCATAAGATTCATCGCCATGATAGATTATTTTAAGTACATACTGACTACCACTTTTATCCCATAGTAATTCTGAACCAAGAGCACCATATACAAAACTTCTGTATACATCAGTATCTCCTTGCTCATCAAATGATGGGACTTCACCAACAATATCACTAATTGTAGTTTCAGAATTTGAAGATGTTTCTCCAAGAGTAACATTAATTGTAGGTCCTCTTGCAAGATTACCATCCTTATCTTCTTCATCAATTAAAAGCTGATAAGTTTCTTCAAAATTGTCACAAGTTGTCCAACCACTCCCGTTTCCTCCTCTAATATGAGTACCTAAAGAACCTCTTGCCCATTGGTCAGCATCTGATGTAATATTTCCTGCACATTGTGCAAAAGTGGGTGTAGCTGCTGTTGTTACATTTCTGTTATTGAAGTTTTGATTTGTTAAATGAGTCCTATTTATTGTAGGCAAAATAACTCTTATCCCTTCTTTTGAATAAAGTGTATAGAAGTTAGTTCCTGCAGAATTATTTGTTATAATAACTCTTTTGTTGGTTTTATCAACATCTCCAACTTTTATTTCTGCATTACCTAATGAAAAACTAGTCCCATTTTTTGCATCTGTTTTTGCATCACTCCATTCTCCATTCTTTTTATACTGGAAAGTACATTTTTGAACTCCACTAACTAATTTAAAATTAGTAGCTCTCATTAAATAAGATTCTCCGCTTGTACTATCATTCCATGAAGCAACAAAATAGTCATCTGTTTCATCAACAAAAGTCATATTATCCCAAAGTTCTGTTCCATTAAATCCATAAGGAGTAGTTGTTATCATATTTCCTCCAGGAGTTCTAAGCTTATTATCTGCTTCTTTTCCAGTACCATTATAAGCACCAGAACTATTTGTCCAAACAAGATTAATATCTTCTACACTATCTTTTAATGGAAAGTCTTTTAGCATAATAGAATTACTTCCATCAGCTTCAATCTTAATTTCTTCTTCAGCAGGATAAACCATTCCTGAAAAAGATAATTTAACAGATTCAAAGTTAGGCAAAGTGATTTCACTATCAGGAGTTATAAATAAGTCTCCATCAGCATCCCACCTAATTACTACACGCTTAAGAGTTGAAGCTCTACTAACATTAGCTGAAAGTCCAGATACAGTATCATCATTTACTTCTAAATCTTGACCTTCTGTTAACTTTAGCTTTCCTTCACCAATACTAAACTCTACTTTACTGATTCCAGTATCTTTTGAATCATGCATAATATCTTTGATTCCAAGATAAGAACCATCAGATAGCTTTTGGGTTTCAGACTCTGCTAAACTACTTGTAGTTTCAGTATTAACTACCAATTTAACTTCTGTACTACTTATAAAACCAATAGAAATTGTATAAGTTTTTCCACTAACTTCAAGAGTAGCTGTTTCACCTTCTGCTAATACAGTATCAACAGCAGAATCTAACAATGTTAAAGAAGTGTTAGTTGGATAATTAGTAGTTAAAATATAGTATTCTCTACCCATTATAGGTAAAGTAGATGTAGCAAGATCTTCCCACTTTGGTTCATCATTAAATGAAAGAGTATAGTTTAGAACATTCTTTCCATTAGCAATTCTAAATCCTAATGTAGGAGTATCTTCTGCATAATCACTATCATCAAACATAGCTAATGAACTATTTGCTAATTTGATTTCCTGACTATAGTCAAACTCATCATTGTCATCATCAATGAATTTACCATCTGCCAATAAGATTGGCATGTTGTCTTCTGATATTGCAACAGAAATAACATCTTTAATTCCTCTTCCAAGATGGAATTTTGTAGATGGTTTTTCAATTTGAAATGAATCTCCACCAGTTGCCCTAGCTTTTCCAGTACCAGATGAAACTAAAGCATTAAGCTTTGTTTGTACATCAATAGCTGCAGCCCAATCAGTTGTAGCAGCATTAGCACCAACAACAATAGCACCTTCAGCAGTTCCAGTTGTTACAAATGGCTCAGGATAACTTGCAGCAGCAGCAAAACCAATTGTTCCTGCTAACATAATTCCGCTTGCTAATATAGAACCTATTTTTTTAAAATTAAATTTCATATCTCTTTTTTAAACCTCCTTTCAATATCATAATCATAGTATCTTTGTTAATAGCTATAGGGAAATGCTATTTCAAGACACATACTTCTGTAATCCCTATAAGAATACTCTGTGTTATCTGGCCAGTTTTTATTACTTAATAAATTAAGTAATAATTAATCATATAATTTTTCATTTAAAAAGCTTTCGACAGTTTTAGTCTTTTAAAACCTCTTCACCCTTTTAATTAAGGGTTTATTTATAAAGCTTTTGGTGTCATTTATATATAAAAACATATTTATCCTATATGTTTTAAATTCCAATATTTAGTATACTCTATATTTTTAAACATATATTCTTAAAAATAACCTATATTAACAATATATATATTTTAAATATATGGAAAAATTTATATACTATTGTTTCTTAGTATAAATAGGTAGATAAATTAATAAAGAGTATACTAATAGGTTATAAAATTTAAACTAGTATTATGTAAAATATAATGAGTTGAAGAACAAAAGCTTAATCTACTCAGAGAATATCACCTAAAAATTCATTAAAATTCCAATTAAAAAATATAATATAAAATAACATAAAAACAATAAAAATGGCAAAAACAACTAAAACAAGAACAATAACAGTAGCAGAAAAAGAAGGAACTTTTTCATCTATTTTTCATAAAATTAAAGGAACAACTAAAAAAGAGTCTGGAATTTCTAATTTAAGACATTTATTAAGCAATGAAAAAGCTCGTTTATTACATGTTTGCAAACTAAAACAGCCTGCTTCTATATATGAATTAGCAAAGCTTTTATCAAGGGATTTTAAAGCAGTTAGGCAAGATATTAAGATTTTAGAACAATTTGGCTTTATAGAGCTAATTTCTTCTCATAAACATGGAAGAGAGCGTTTAAGGCCTGTTGTAGATGCAGATCAAGTTATTATTACTGTTAATTTATGATGAATTCTATCATTATTTCTATATTTATCTTAAAACCAGTATCTTATAAGAATAGGAAGATATACAGATGATAAGCTTAAGCTACTCATAACTCAGCTTTAAAATGTAATAAGATTCCAAAGAAAATCCAAATTCCAGAAAAACTAATAAAAAACATAAACTTACTTCTTTCTTTTAATAAAATAACCAATTATAATTAAAACCACAACTACAATAGCTATAATCCAAATCCAACTATTAAGTCCTTTTGATTCTTTTAATTCTTCAAATCCTTGTCCAATTTTTTCTCCAACAGTTTTAGCTTCTTCAGATTCAGGAACTTTTTCTTTAATTGAATCTAAGGTAACATATGCTTTTCCTACTGCAATTGAATCTAAAGTAACTTTCATATCATAATATCCATCTTCTGTAATATCAAATTTCTTTTCTTCACCAATATTAAGGGTTGCTGTTTGAGGAGTTGAAGCAACTTCTATTGTTGCACTTGTTGTAGTTAATTCTTTAACTGTAACAGCATGCTCTTTATCATTTATTTTAACTTTTACTTTACCATATTTAGCTAATCCTCTTGTAATTTTCTTTATTTCACTAAATTCTTTATAAGTTTCAACTAATGTTTGAGAACCACCCCCACTTCCTCCTCCTGTTCCTCCAGAAAGAACAGTATATGTTTTAGTTGTTGTTCTTGAGTTTTGCAAATGATCATAAGAAGTACAGCTTGTAGTATAGGTTCCAGGAGTAGTAGTAACAGGATTAACAGTATAAGTAGTTCTATTTACACCAACTCCTGCACCATCAGAAGCAGTACAACTACAAGTTATTATTCCATCTCTACCAACTTCTGTGGGAGCACAAGTATAAGCATGTGTTGGACCAGTTGTATCTATTGTAAAATAAGTTTTCATACTATTACTATTGTTAATATTATTTGCTGTATCATTACACCAAAACTGAGCAACATATTTTGTATCTCTTATACTTGTGTTAGTTGCATTAAATAAAGTAGCACTTCTATTTGACATACTAACATTATTTGTTCCATTATTTAAAGTATACCAACATCCACTATTTAATCTTTTATAATCTGCAACAGTTAAATTAAAATATATTTGTGAAAGAGAATAATTAGTACCATTAACAGGATAAGTCACTGTCACATTTGGAGCTATTGTGTCATTAATACTAACCTGCACAGTTGTTCTATTAGTTACATTAGTGTGGTCTAAAGTGTTAATAGCAATAGTATAATTCCCAGGAGTATACATGCTCATATTAAACCAAAAATAAGCCTTAGTTTCATTAGCTGTTAAAGCTGGATCACTTAGTCCAGGATAAGACCTATTAAAGGTTAATATGATTGCAGTAGCATTACTCATATTTGAAAAAGTATGTGTAGTATTCGCAACTGAAGAATTTGTTCCATTAGTATCTAAAGTAAAAGTAAAACCAAGTGGAAAAGTAAAATTAACATAAGTATAATTAAGATTTACAAGACCTCTAATTGTTCTATTTATAGTAAAATTATATAAATTACTATCTCTTGAATTAAATGAAAATTCGGCATTTGGCGTAGATAAAACATCTGCAAGAACTAAACCAATAATTAATATAAAAAAGACTAATGCTCCAATCAATAAAATAAACTTATAATCCCTCTCCATTTTAACTCTTTTTTATGAAAAATGTAGGAATCCTCGATTTATAAACATTTTGCTTAATTAAAACATTAAAATATTAATTTAAATAAAAAATAATAAAAATATTAAATTTCATAACGACAAAAAATTATCATCAGACCCCTTAAAAAACTAATATCAAAGATAAAACCAGTAAATTAAAAACCCTAAAATTCCATAAATTATATCTGTTATTTGATTTTTAATATTTTCTCTAAATTGTTTTTTAATTAAATATTTGAATATAGGATGTTCTAAGATTTCCCAAAACATCACAAGACTAAAACTAATAAAAAAAGAAGTTATAAAAACAATATTTAATCTTTTTAAAATAAATCCCACCAACATTCCAAAAACAAAATGTATTATTGACCAATAATCAAGAAAACTTCTATCTTTTAATAAATGCTCTAAAAATCTTTTAAGTTTAGTTTGAGGTTTCATTTTTACTTTCTTATATTATTATCTAATATCTATAAATCTTTAAACTATGTTCTTCTGTTTTTAAGTTAGGTTCTAAATAGCTTAAGCTTATCCTCTATCGCGCCCTGTGCTTATAAGATTCAAGGATAATTTAATTTTTTTTAGTATTTCTATGAATAGATTAATCCTCTCTTCTCCTTCTATCTTCTTTAGATCATAACCTTTTCTAAAGGTTTGTCTTATCAAATTTCAATATCATAATAACTCACTTCTTACAAACTTCTAATTCAATATTAATTATACCAGCACTAATAGAACTTATATGAATTAAATAATTTCCCCCAATTTTAGAACTACAATCTAAAAATTTCCCCTTTTCTAAAACTAAAATTTCTTCATTTTGAACTTCAGAATCTAAAGGTTTATGATAGATATTTAGTTTATATGCTTTATTAACACAATCCTCACAAACATTTAAACTCTCTTCGATAATTTGCCTCATTGTTTCCTCAAGAACTTCACAAGCCATTTTTTCATTTAAACATTTTTCATTTTTCCAACATGATTTAATTAAATCTTGCCCTGATTTATATTGAGGAATAAAACTAACAGCACAATCTGTTGTATAATATATACTTGATTCAAGAAGATTTGAAATCTCAATACTTGTCTGTTTATTTGTTTCACCTCTTCCAAGACTTAAGCTTAAAAATACTAATCCAATCACACTTACAATTACCACAATTAATACAAAGCCCATTATTTCATGCTGTGCATGTTTGTTTTTTACCATTTTTTATCAGCATCTTATTAAATCTTAGAGCTACTCAGAAGAATAGCTTAAGCCTATCATCTTTATCTCGTCTTACGCTTATAAGGTATTAATATTTTTCATTTTTTTAAAATTCCTAATTTTTTTAATTTATTAATCACTTGTTTATTATCTTTAAATAAAATAGTTTTCATGCCTAATTTTTTTGCAGGCTTTATGTTCCAGATTTGGTTATCAATAAATAAAATTTCAGAAGGTTTGCATTTACATTTTTTAATTAAAAGCCTATATGTTTTTAAATCAGGTTTTCTCATACCAATATCACATGAAATAAGAACTTGATTAAATTTTTCCATATCTTTTTTAGGGATTAAAGCTTTTTTTGACAAATACCATTGATCAGATAAAATGCCTATTTTATATCCTCTTTTCTTTAATTTACATGCAATATTATATAATTTTCTATTTTTCTTAAATCCTTTTTTATATCCTTTAATAACAACTTTTTTAAAATACTCTGTAGAAACCTTAACATTTTTAGCCATAATTGAAATAGCTTTTTTTTCATGAATCTTTCCTGTAATTGTATCCACATAAGGAGTATCAATTGAATCAAACCACTGGTCTGTAGATATTTTAAATTTTTTAGAAATATATTCATGAACCCCAGAATTTCTATGTCCATCTTTAATTTTAATAACTGAAGTTTTGCTTAACTGTAAAACTCCTCCAACATCAAATATAATGTATTTTATTCTCATTTCCTCTCACTTCCTGCAATTAATTTTGCAATTTCACATTTATCATAAGTTTGTTCATTTTCATTTTCTTTTCCACAAAGAGCAACAAAATTACTTATTTTTTTTTCATTCAGTACTTTCTTGTCATAAATTTCAAATTTATCACAATTAGGATAATTTAAAAGACTACACAAAACCATCTCACTCTCAGATTTATTAAAACCAGAAGACTTTACAATAGTTAAACTTGAAAAATCCCAGAATTTTTTATAATTCTTTTTTCCAATCAAGGCCATTAATTTATCTGCATCAACACAATTAGGTTTTCCACAACTAAATTCAGGAGAATCTGCAAGATTAGTTATAGCAGATAAAGCTTTATTTTCTGCAATCTGGGTAGCAGTACTATGTAAGCTTGAGTTTATTATAGAAAAAGCAAATAAACCAACTAAAACAAAAAATATAACCACTGCTACAATCATAAATGACATTTCTTGGATTCTTAACTGTGCTTTTTGTGTTTTCATTTTTTTATCCTCAATTTTTTATCTTTTGTTTCATAAATTTTAAAACCAATATTTTCATAAAATTTAATAGCAGGCCTATCCTTTTTTCTAACATTCCCAATAATATATTTCTTTTTTAATTTTTTTCTAATAGAATTAATAAATCTTATAAGGGATGTAGCTACCCCTTTTCCCCTATATTTTTTTAACACATATAGATCATCTATATAAATAGAATTTTGTTTAGTAGAACAAGCAATAAATCCAATAATCTTTTTGTTGGTTTCAGCTATAAAAGTTAATTTTATTATCTTTTCATAAACTTTATTCCAGGCCTCAACAGTTTTAGGAGAGCTTCTAGAATAAAATCTTTTTACCAATCCTATTATCTGTTCTTTATCTTTTAATTCAGCTTTTCTTATTTTCATCACCACAACCCACAAGTTCTTGTATCTAAATTTATTGCATTAATAATATCAGCTTGTTCTTTTAAGCCTGCTAATCCATTAGAAGATTTAAGAGCTTTAGCAGACTCCATCATTGTTCTTAACTTGCTCTCAATATTTGAACTACATCCTTTATTCTCAATAATCTTAATCTTATCAATATAAACTAAAGATAGTTCATTAAATTTATTTATTAATCTTTTTATATTGCACTCATAATTTTCAGCAGAAGAGAAAATAGCAGCATAAAGCAATCCGTCTATATAATATAGCTCATAATCTTTTTTAACAACCTTATTATTTAAAACATTTATATCACAATTAGAACCAACAAAACAAACACTTGTTTGTCCACTACAATTACTTAAATCATCTGAAAACTTAATTGTTTCAATACCTAATCCTTTAATTTCATCTTTAATCTCATTAGGAGCCTTATAAAAACAATGCTCTTTAGAATTTATTACAATAATATCTGCAACTTTAAATGGCATAAAAAAAGGTTTGGAAAAAACACTTATTTTTTTACCTTCTACAATATTTTCTGCAAAAACATATTTATTTTTAATATTAACATTTTCTCCTTTTTCACCAAATTTATCTCCAAAAGTTTTTTCTGAAAAAGCAATTTTTTGTTTTCCAAAGGGATGATTATCAAGAGAATTACAACTAAGATAAATCCTAGATTCTTTTTTAAAATTAATTTCATCTGCTCTTCCAGATGCTAATCCTGTTTCTAATGGATCAAACAAGGCAATCAACTGAGCAGAAGTTTCTGTATAAACAGTTTTCTCACTAGTTTCAATAAATTTAGTAGTAGCATAAATTGCAAGAAATAAAATCAATCCTCCTGCAAGAAGTGCAAATATCCAATTAAATGACATTGCTATTGCTTTTTTGTTTTTTCTCACCATTTTCATTTTAAATCTCTCAAATATTTTTCAATAAGATTTTTAATCATATCCTTAATTTCTTCTATATTTTCTTTAGTCTCTTCTATTGAAATATCTTTACCAAAATAATTTATAGAGTTCCTAATTTTTCTAAATCTATTAAATTTAATAGAAAGAGTTTCTTCTCCTTTTTCTTTTAAAAAATAAGTAAATGCTTCATGAGAATAAATCTTAAAACCATCCATTATAGAGATGGCTTCTAACACTTCTCTTAAAGAATCGTAATAACCACTCATTATTTTTCTAGAAGAATTTTCATTTATTTCTAAACTATTTAGAAAGATTATGTCTCTTTTAACATTATTAACTAAAGATTTAACTAAGGAGATATCTTTAGAAGTTCTTCTTACAAGTTCTTTTTTAATAAAATCTTTAAACATCATTTAAACACCTCAAAATAGCCATGAATAACAATCCCATTAATCCAGCTATTTAGCAATTCCCTATTTTTACTTTTTATCTTTTCAATCTCTTTTTTTGAATGAACAAATAATTGTATTTTATTTCCTAATCTTTTTTCAAATTTATTTAATTTAATTTCTTTTTTCAAAGGACTCACAATTAACAAATCTATATCACTCTTAGATCTATTTTCTGCTTTTGCAAAACTTCCAAATAAAACAATAGATTCTGGATGATTAAATTCTTTAACAAGATAATCAATAAGTCCAGAATCCTCTAAAAGTTCAAGATTGTAATTTAATTTCAGTTTTTTAAATTTTTTATTCTCATTATCAGCCTTAAACAAAAGGTGATTAAATCTTTTATCAGATTTTAAAATCCCTTTTTTCTCAAGATTCTTTAAATATTTTGAAATTGTTGTAGGAGATTTTTTAAGTAATTTAGAGAGCTGTCTAACATGGAATTCTTTTTCAGGTTCTTTTATAAAAAAAATTAAAATTTGATTGTCCATTTTTATGTACAGTTGTCCAAATATATAAACAATTGTCCATTTTTAAATGTTTCTAATCAGAAATATTATTCAACTAACACCAATTAAATTATCATTAAATCCTTTTTCAATATTAATTTTAATCTTTCCTTTATTAACAGCAATACAATAAGGATTTTTTAAAGAAGTTATTTTTCCAATATCTAAATGCTCTATATTTTGATGAGCCATATCACAAGCATTTTTACGAGGAGAAAAAAACAAATTAGCATTTTGCCCTTGGAAAACTCCAATATCTTCTCCAATATCAAGATATTCTCCTTTAAAATTAGCAGATAAATTTGCAAAACAAACATAATCTAGATTTGAAGGCAAATTAGTTTTAAATTCAAAACTTGAGCTTTGTGAGTTCCAAGCATCTTTAATTTCATTTTTAAAATCCTCAATAAAAAATCCAACTTGCGCACATTTCTGAGTTTTAAGAAAACTATTAATCACAATAAATGCAATTACAACAAAAAATATAATTAAAAGAACTGAAAATATAATTCCAAATGAAATTCCAAATATCTGTGCTTTTTTCCCTCTTTTCATGATTTAATAATCAAAAACAGCTTATTAAATATTTCTAATAAAAATCTATATCTTATAAAATAAAATAATGAAATAAATTTAAAAGCAAAACATTTAAATAGTTATAACATGTTATAACAATATTATGGAATTAGTAAAAACAGCGATTAGGGTTGGAAACTCTGCAGGAGTTTTGCTACCTAAAGAATATTTAAATTCTGAGGTAAAAATAGTTTTAACACCCTTAAATATAGAAAAAGACGTTTTAAATATATTATTAGAAAAAAATTTGTTACAAGAAGTTATTGGAGTTTATATCTTAGGTAGCTATGCTAGAAAAGAACAATCAATAGAAAGCGATATTGATATTTTAGTTATAACCAGTAAAACAGAAAAAAGGATAAAAAAAGAAAGATATGATTTGTTATTAATAAAAAAAGAAACCTTAGAAGAACAATTAAAAAACAATTTTTTACCTTTGTTTTCAATGATAAAAGAAGCTATACCTATTGTTAACAAAGATTTTTTAATTAAATATAAACATATTAAAATAAACAAAAAAAAAGTAGAAAAATATTTAGATATTACTAAATCAGGAGCAAGATTAAATAGGGCTGCTTTAAATGTTGAAAAAGAAATTAAATCAGAAAATGTTTCAGATGCAATAGCATACTCACTTATTTTACATTTAAGAAGCTGGTATATAGTAAATCATTTATTAAAGGATAAACTTTGGAATAACAAAGGATTGATTAATCTAATAAAAAAAATTACAGGTTCTAAAAAAGCTTATGAAGGTTATTTAAGGACTAAACTAAATAAAAAAAGGAGAAAGGAACTCCCTTTTAATGAAGCTGAAAAATTATATAACTATTTGATTAAAAAAATAAAAGAGCATGAAAAATGGTTAAAAATAAGAAAAAAATAAAAAAAAGTATTAAAAGTTTTGAAAAAATCATTAAAAAACATCAAGAAAAAATAGAAAAACAAAGTTATGAAAAACCTTGGCTTAGAGATTATTGGGAAAAACAAATTAAAGAATTTGAACATCAAAAAGAAATTGAAGAAGCAAAATTAGAAAAATGAATTGTGATGTTTAAACGAAATTTCAGTTAAAGAATAAAACTTATATTTTATAAAATTTAGAGCTATACCAATAAAAGATTAAGCTATTAAAAATTAGCAAAGGGGCCCATCAATCCAGCTTAATTGTGTTTGATAAATAGATAATATCAAATAGAATAAAACGATATTTTTATACCAATCTAGTATCTTATAAAATTAGGCCCGAACTACTCATCAACAGCTTAAATTACAATAAGATTCCAGAATAAAATAATATGAATTCACAACTCTAAAACATTACTACTACCAACAATCTCATAAGGCCTTACTATAATAGAACAACTCATACTCATCTTTACATCTAATATAATAATTCTTAGTTGTTTTCCATTCAGAATTA
Organism: Candidatus Pacearchaeota archaeon; assembly: GCA_017609795.1. GTDB lineage: Archaea > Nanobdellota > Nanobdellia > Pacearchaeales > GW2011-AR1 > ARS1285. Next base: position 15,946 of record JAFCDH010000005.1, read on the forward strand.
TGTGCTATATTATCTAAACTAGTCATTTGAATTCCTTCAGAGATTTCAAAATTACAATCTTTATTAGAATATGAACATTCAGCTTTTTCATTTGTAATTAATTTTAATTGTCCAGATTCTTTATAAGCTCTTACAGCAATAGGACCTTGTTTGTCAATTTCAACATTAAATACTGTTGAATCATAAGCAGCATTTCCACCTAAATCAACACACTTATAATAATATTTATAAGTTCCAGAATCTAAATCTTGCCTTTGTTCATGAGTATTTCCCCCTGTATCTCGGAAATCAAGATAATCTTCATCATTTGCAGGAGCATTATTATTTACATCATTATAATAAGAACAAATAGCTTCTCCATTATTATAACCATTATCTGTTTTTACTTTTAAATAAACTGGAATTGTATCTGTTGAACCTTTGATTGTTTCATTAGGTCCAAAGCTTAAAATATTCAAAGGCTGAGTTCCAATTAATTTATATAAATAACTTTGAGTATTTACATTTCTATCACCTTCAACTTTATTTGGCTGGTCTTTACATTTAAAATAATAAAGGTTTTCTGTTTTATCTTTTATTCCAGTTAAAGTAGTTGCACAAGTATAAACCATATTTTGGTTCATTTCCCATAAATTAGTACTACAACTCATTGTTTCTTCCATATTATCAAAACTTGTATCTGTTCTTGACCATTTACACTCAGAAGGTTCATTAACATAAACTTCTAAATTCAAACTTGTCTTATTATAATTAATAGGAGAATTGCTTGGAACATTTACAGATTCAATTCTTGGAGGAGTTGTATCAGGGCCTTTTTTAACACAAAATCTAATTGAAAAAGCATCTTGGTTAAAGTTGCCATTTGCATCTTGGCATCTTGCATATAAAGTATAAGTACCATCATTTTTCATTTCAGGAGCAATTGCATTAATTGCATCTGGTCCAGGAAGACTCATTTCTTCTGTATGATTATAAGAAAATAAATTATTACCCCCAATATAATAAGACATTTCATCAAAACTATGAGTTAAATTATAATCTATTTTACATTGAGCAGGTTCACTAGTAAGAAGTTCAAATTCAAGAGCAGTAAATGGTTCAACACAACTTCCATCTTCTTGACTAATTACAACCCCTGTTGCAGGAGGTCTAATTGTTGTATCTGGTTCCCATTTATACCCAGAAAGTAATTCTCCAATTTTTAAAATAGGAGAATTAACATCTCTTGGATTTACCCAAGTGCACTTTTCATCTTCTGTTCCAGCATTTAATAATTCACAAGCTTGTCCAAGACTCTTACATCTATATTCAGAACATCCTCCTTGAATTTTATTACATAATTCACAATCTCCTCCACCTATTGGAGGTTGATAAGGAAGACAGTTGAATTCAACTAGTTCTGTTGATGTTTTTTCATACATAAATAAAAAGATAGTTGCACCAACAGCAAGTCCAAAAATACCAGGCTTAAAGATGTTAAACATTTTCCCTCCTGCTGCTTTTGCTATTTGATATGCAGTAGTTCCTCCAAAACCAGCTAAGAATCCTGCTGTTGCACCATTTCCCCCTAAGAAACCTCCAACTATTGCACCTAATCCACCTATTCCTGCAGCAGTAAGAAGATTTGTAAGAAGATTTTTCCCAAAATAGCCTTTGATTCCTGCTGCGAGGCCTTTGCCTGCTCCTTCTTGAACTTTTAGTTGTGTAGAAAGCTTTTCTCCAGGATTTCCTTTTAATTCAATAATCTTTTCATCAATTCCTTGTATCTTAACCTCTATTGTTTTATCTGCAAGTTGATTTACTGATTTAAGTATATGTTGTCCTTTTAAAGTATCTCCAGGGTTTATATTTAATACATCAGAGAATTTTAATTCATCTAAAGAATTAATCATATGAGCTGTTGTAGCTTTACTTATATCTATATCAAATGCGTTTGATAATTTTACTCCATCAAGTCTAGATACTATATTTTGTTTTCCTTCTGAATTTTTTAATATAAAATTAATTCCTTCTTTTGTATTATAGGTGTGTGATAAGGAGATTTGAGAATTCATAGGAGTAGAGGTTAATACATCATATTTCTTCCATAGCTCATCAGGAACCTTATTAGAAATTTCATCAGTTAATTCTACATAGTCTATTTCAGATCCTTTATCTAAGTAAGAACCTCCTCCTTTGGTTATAAGAGATGATCCCCCAACCA
>JAFCDH010000055.1 GCA_017609795.1 Candidatus Pacearchaeota archaeon
GATTAGTAAGGCAATAGAAGCTGCATTAAACCAAAAAACAAATCTGGATTATGATATAATAATCAGTGCTCCAGATAAAAAAACTCTTGAGATAGCTAAAAAATATTCTAAAAAAGATAAAAGATTAAAAGTTTTTAGAGATTTAGGAAAAGGAAAAGCCAATGCTTTAAATTTGATTTTACCTAAGATTAATACTGATATTTTAATTTTTACAGATGGAGATGTTTGGATATCTAATAATGCAATCGAAGAGATTGTAAATGAATTTTATGATTTAAAGATAGGGTGTGTTACTGGAAAAACTATCCCTATAGAGGATAAAAAAACAAAGTATGGATATTGGGCTAATTTTCTATTTAATGCAGCAAACAAATTAAGAAAAAAAGCAATTAAAAAAAATTCTTTTGTTTTTTGTAGTGGTTATTTATATGCAATTAGAAAAAATAAATTAGATAAAGAAATTCCTTTAGATACTGCAGATGATGGAATAATCCCTCTTTTTATATGGGAAAAAGGTTATAAAATAGGATATGCAGAAAAAGCTCAAGTTTATGTAAAAAATGTAAATAATTTAAAAGAATGGATTTCCCAGAAAATAAGAACAACGAGAGCTCACGAGAATTTAAGTAAATATATAAATTCAAAAAAAATTCCAAGAGTAAAAACCTTTAAAACAGAAGCTAAGGGATTTTTTGATGTTTTAAAATATTCCCAAAACATTAAAGAAATGTTCTGGAGTTTTCAACTAATTTTGTTAAGACTTTATATTTGGATTAAGGCATTTAACGATGTTTATCTTAAAAAGGAATATCATAAAGATAATTGGGAGAGGGTAGAAAGCAGTAAAATATAATTTTTAATAATAAAATATTTTTTAACTAATATTAAAAATATGAGAGTACGCTTGGTAAGATTAAATTATATACCTTATTTTCAAACCTTAAAGTTTTATAGAAATATTAATAAAAAAGAAAATAAAAAACATCAAACTCTTTCTCTCCAATAATCTAAAGTATCTTTTAAAGTTTTTTCAAAAGGAATTTCAGGTTCCCATCCTGTAGCTTGCTTGAATTTTGAAACATCTGGTATTTGTAAGGTTACATCAGAAGGACGTAATAATTCCTGATTTATTCTTACCTCAATCTCTTTATCACTCATTTGTAAAAGTTTATCAAGCATTTCTCTGATTTTCATAGAAATATCTCCACCAATATTATATACTTGTCCGGGTTCTCCTTTTTCAATTAATAAATCATATGCTCTTACAATATCTCTAACATCTAAAAATGTTCTCACACTTTCTAAATTTCCAACATTTAAAATAGGTTCTTTTTTGCCTTTTTCTATTTCAGCAATTTGTTTTGCAAAAGCTGAAACAACAAATACATTTCCTCTTCTTGGACCTGTATGAGTAAATGCTCTGCTTATTATGTTTTTTATACCATAACTTTTAAAATATTGAAAAGAAATTCTATCTTCTCCAACTTTACTAACTGCATAGGGGCTTTGAGGCCTTAAAGCATTAGTTTCTCTTATTGGAAGCTCATCTTTAGTTACTTGTCCATATACTTCAGAAGAAGAACAAATATGAATCCTTGGGCTTATATTAGCGCGTTTTACAGCTTCTAAAAGATTTATAGTGCCGATTATATTAGTTTCAATTGTATCTCCTGGAGCTATAAAGCTTGTAGGAACATATGATTGAGCAGCTAAATGAAATATTCTATCAGGCCTAACTTTTTCAATTAATTTATGCATAGAATTACCATCTCTTAAATCCCCATCTATTAAATTAATCTTATTTAAAATTTCTTTAATATTATCTATTGGACTTCTCCACCTGGTTAATCCATAAATTTCATATCCTTGTTTTTTTAATAAATATTCAGCTAAATGAGAACCTACAAATCCTGTAATTCCTGTTATTAAAATCCTCATCTTCTTAAAACCTCTTCAATTGTCTCTAAAACTTTATCTTCTGTAATCAAATCCATGCATTCTTTATTACACTCTTCTTTATAACATCCAAGACATTCTACAGGTGGCTGAATTATTTTTCCTAATTCATATAATTCAAATTCATATTTATTAAAAACATTATTAAATAAAACCACTTTTTTTTCACAAGCAATAGCTATATGCAAGGCCATTGTAACTGAGGTAACAATTAAATCACAAAAACTAATCAAAGCAACAAAAGTTTCTAAAGAATGATATCCTAAATATAAGGCTCCAGAAGCTTCAGCAATCATTTTATTTTCTCCATGTTCTAATTCTCCACCAAGCAGTAGAACATTATAGCCTTTTTTTCTTAATTCTTTTGCAAGAGCAATCCATCTCTTTTTAGGCCATAATCTTGTTTTCCATCTACTTGAACAACCAGTATTTAAACCAATCAGTTTTTTACCTTTAAAATGATGAGTATCAAAAACATATTTTTCTTTATTAAATTTATAACCTGCAATCATAAATACTTGTTCAGGATAGGATTCTGTTGTTTTTAGATTAAATTCATTATTTAATCCCATCTTATATTTATATTCAGAATCTGCATCAATTGGAAAAGCTTTACCTTGTTTTAACATAAATCCTTTTTTAGTTTTAGCTTTAATTGAATTTGTTAAAGCACAACTTTCTTTTTCTTTATCAAAATTAAATAAAATATCAAATTCTTGTGCTTGTAAACTAGTTATATTTTCAAGAGTATATGCTAATTTATGATTAACAATATCTGGAAGAAAATTTGGTGTTTTTGTTATCCACGTAATTTCACTTTTAGGATATTCTTCTTTTAATTTTCTTAAAATAGGTGTTGTTCTTATCACATCTCCAACTGCTCCTAATTTTATTATTAAAATTTTTGTTTGAATTGGTTCATATTCAACACATTTACACAAGTAACCTTTTTCTTTATAAAATTTGCAAGGAGAATCCCCTTTAAAATACTTACAATCTAAAGCAAAATCCATTTAATTTTAAACCCCATTTATAATTACATAAACATAAGATAATGCTTAAAAGTATTGTGTATTTTTAATATATATTTTAGTTTAAAGTATAATAAAATGGAATATGTATCACAAAAATCTTTAAAAAAGAGCTTTTATATGAAGGTTTATGCAAAAAGTTTTAATTACAGGAATTACAGGACAAATAGGAAAAGGTTTGTTAGGTAGATTAGATAATTTATTTGAAGAAGAGACTAAAATTTCTCTCTTAAAAAATAAAGCCTCAATTCACCTTCCTCAATTTAATAAATTAGATTTAAATGTTATAAAAGAAATAAATAAAGAATATGATTTAGCTATTCATTTAGCAGCAATTACAGATACTAATTATTGCAGAAAACCTGAAAATCATAAAGAAGTAAAAAACGCAAATATAGGATTAACTAAAAAAGTTTGTGATTCTTCTTCTAAAGTAATCTTTCTTTCTACAGATTATGTTTTTAAAGGAGATTTAAAAGAATATGAAGCTTATACAGAAGATACTCCTTATAACCCTTTTGATTTTTATGGTGAAACAAAAGCAATAGCAGAAGAAATTGTTCTTAAAAGTCAAGGAAGTATTATAAGAGTTGATACAATGATGGGTATAAAAAATAAGATTGTAGCAGCTGCAAAAAATGCTATTCAAGGAGGAGAATATTTTCCTTTTTATAATAATTATTTTATTCGCCCATCTTTTTTTCCAGATTTTTTAAATGCCCTTTTAAAAATTAAAGATATAAGAGATTTTAGAATTTATCATATATCTTGTAATGGAGATGCTTTATCAAGAGCACAAATGGCTAATCTTGTTTTAGAAGTTTATATAGAAAAAGGAAAAGAAAGAGCATTAGATTGTCTTGAAGAAGAACCTGCTCCAAAAACTAAAAGATTTGCTTTAGATACAAAAAAAACAAAGCAAATTTTAGGAATTGATTTTATTGATTCAAAAGAAGCTGTAAAAAGAACTGTTTTATAATCAAAAACACAATAATCTTTATAAATAAATAACCATCTCACTTCTTATGATTATTTTAGGTATAAATCAATCACATAATGCAGGTGTAGCAATTATTAAAGATGATAAGATTATTTCTATAAT
>JAFCDH010000056.1 GCA_017609795.1 Candidatus Pacearchaeota archaeon
CAGAATCATCAGCATTTCCCTCAAATGCCCAATGAGAGATTAATTCTCCAACAGGAGCTTTCTCATATTCTCCTAAAACTTCTTCACTTGTCAAAGCATAGTTCCAGATTTTGACTTCATCCATCTTCCCATCAAACTTTGTCCCTGCTCCTTCTGCCCAACCCATTGTTAAAGGAGAATTAACATCCGGAATTTCAACTGAACTTGTATCTATACCATTTATCACTCCATCTACATAAAATGAATAATCATCTCCTTTTTTAGTCAAAGTTAAATAATACCATTTATTAACTTCAGGATTCCAAACCTCTCCAGTAAGGCTAGGACCCCCACCACTTGGTGTATTTATATGAAATAATGTTTTATTATTTTTTTGATCATAAGAAAACATCCATTTATTCTTGCTTCCCCCTCCTTCATCTTGTGCTACAAATGCAGTTTCCCACCATTTAGTATCTTCATCAATCACATCAAATTTAGCCCACAAACCAATACTAAAATCTTCAAATTTCCAATCTTCATTATCTTCAACACTCACATAATTATTCCCCTCAAATTCCAATGCCTGCCCAACTCTCCCCTCAACAAAATATTGGTGTTCTTCACCGTAATTCACTCCATCATTCTCCCCAACAGAATCATCAACATTTCCCTCAAATTTCCAATGAGAGATTAATTCATCATCTTTATCACCCTCAATAACTTTCTCATACTCAAACATAATTTCTTCTTCACTCAAGCCATAATCCCATATTTTAACCTTCATCTATTTTTCCATTATAATCATTAGTACTTTGAGCCCTAATCCCCAAATCCAAATATGTGCAGCGCCCATAACTTCCTGTTGGTTGAACACAATTATCAACAACCCCATTAACAATTACACATAGATTAGTCCCATTATACATTGCCCCAACTTGATTCCACTCATTTAAATTCCATGCATTAGCATTAGAAGTTACTCTATCATTTGAAGAAAAACTATTAAGTATAAATTCAACACCATTATTTCCTGTCTTTAGCCTTAAAACACACTCATCTGGATACCATAAAATAGCATCTGCATTATCCACTGTACCTGGGTTCACCCAAGCAATCCAGGTAAGCTCCTGGTTTCCTGTAAACCCTATATTATTTAATTTTATATAATCATTATCACCATCAAATTCATAACCTTGCCCTAAAACTCCTGTTCCCGAGACAGCACCATAAACTGTTCCATGATTTCCATTTCCAGAGGAATCATTAGCATTTCCTTCAAATTCATAATGTCCAATTAAATCTTCATCAGAAACACCAGATAAAGCAACCAATTCTCCTTTTAACTCTTGATCTTCTTGTATATTAAATATATTAAAAAAATCCTTTATTTTTTGAAAAATATCTGAAAAAGATAATGCAGAAACAGGAACAATTAATAATATTAAAAATATTAATACAAAAGCTACTAAAACCACTCTTTTTTTCATAGTGTTATCTACAAAACAAGTTATTTAAAGATTACTAAAAACAGCCCCATAGTTTAATCTCTCTTCTATCCCTTATAATCTTCCATTAAGATATTAGAATTATTTATTCTCTAGATTATAATGATCACCTATTAAGTAAGTTCCATCTGGTTTTAAAATAATTGCACCATCATAATCCACCTCAGTAACTCTAATCCCAATCTGTGCACTTATCTTACCTGAGTCTACTTTCTTCACAAGCCCTATACCAACACAATTATTTCCATCTAATCCAACTAAAAAATCCTCGCCAATATTTATCCTTTTAGGGGTAGGTCTTGTACTCATCATGAATGAAATTTCTTTAGTTTTTTAAAGATTTAAACATAGTATTATATATATTTTAAAGATTCAAACATTCTTACCTCTAACCTGCTTTTTTAACCAACTCTGCCATAAAGGGAAAACTTTATCACTTATAGGTAATCCAACATCTTCTTGAACTTGTTTTGAAAACTCATGAAACATATTATTACTTAGAGAATTAAATTTAGATTCTAAAATATCAGGTATTTTAGATTTTTCTGCAACATTAACAATTTCTTGTTTTATCTTTGCTCTTAACAATATATTATCATAAACAGCATCCCAATTACCAGCCCATCCCTTAACACTTGCTGCAATAGCTTTTATAATCTCAGAATCACCATTAATTAGCTCATCACTTGGTTCTAATTCATCTTTTTCAACATTATATTTTAATAAATCAACAAAACCTGCTTCTTCTAATGGGTCTTTTGTCCAATGTTTTCTAACTTCTGCTAATTGAACAATTCTTTTCATTGAGCTTAAACCATCAGGAGTTTTAACAGGATTAGCAACAATAATACAATCTGTTGCTTTAAAAGAAGTAATTGGAACTTCTAAATCATTTACAAGTCTATCAAAAACCCCATAAGGAGAAGCGCCATGAATTGTTCCCATTACTGTATTAGCTAAAGCACCAACCCTCATTGCCTCAAAAAGTGCACGTGCCTCCAAACTCCTAATTTCTCCAACAACTAAACAACTATCTCCTAATCTCAAACTTGCTCTAATTCCTTCATCAGCTCCAATCTCAGTACTTGTTTTTAATAAACTGCTTCTAACTTTCAATCTCAAAATATCATATTTTAATTTTCTTAAAGATTCAACAGGAAGCTCAAGTGTGTCTTCTTGACATATAATTCTAAACTTTGGGATTATCTCTAACATCAAAGCTCCGGTCATGCTTGTTTTGCCTGAACTACGGGTTCCACTTATCAAAAGCGTTCTACTTCCATCTATTAAAAAACTCATTAAACCAGCTGTAAAATTATTTATCATTCTATTTTTAATAAAAAGAGGTAAAGTCCATGGTTCTTCTCTATGCCTTCTAATTGCATAAGCTAAACCTCTTGGAGATAAAGGTTGTTGAATAACTGCAATTCTTGCTCTAATACTACCTAAACCTAAATCAGTATCTAAAATAGGATTTGCTTCATCTAAGGGTCTTCCAGAAATCATTCTAAATTTAGCTGCCCAAGAATCAGCATCTTCTCTACTTGGAATAATATTAGTTATACATTCATCAAATTCTGTATGTCTTAAAAAAACAGGGTTAACAGAAATAGGAGCATTTAAAACAATATCTTGTAAATTCTTATCCTGCAACAAAACCTCTATCAAACCAAAACCAATTGTATGTCTAACTAAAATTCCTGCTAATTTATTTAATTCATCATAATCTAATTTTACTTGTTTGCTCTCTCCTAATTCTCTTAACAAATCTCTTGAAACATTAAAAAAAACCTGCCTTGTCTTTTCTGGATCTGTGAATTCCTCAGCTTTTGGCTGGTGTTCAATTAAAACATTTCTTGCTAAATTCAAAAGCCCTTGCTTATCTTCATCTAAAGAATATTCAGGAGGCATTAAATGATAAATATGCTTAGCATCTTCTTCTCTTTTCAAAATTGTAACAACAGATTTATCATAATCTTTTCCTATCTCATACTGGTCAACCATTTCTGCATCTTCAGGCAAACTAGCAGCCAATCTTGTAAAAGTAAAATTAGGGATAATATCAGGTCTAAAAAAATGATAATAAATATCTCTTTTTCCAAAAACATAATTTGGCAAATAAGGCCCTGCTTCTTTTAATAGTTTAGACTGATCCAATAAAGAATAAAACTTCTCTAAAAGCCTGATATAAGTCATTTGATCAAGTTTTAAATCTTCAGGAGTATTAACAAGATTAAACTTTTCTTCTCTAATAAACCTATTTAATTCAGAATAACAAGCAATTGGATCTCTTTTTAACATTGTCAAAAGATAACTCATATCATTATATCTCTGACTTAAATATTCTGAGTTCATAATTGATAATTTAGAAGGTGACAAAATTTTTTCTTGTTTAGTTAGATAAACATACAAATTGGCAATTTCCTGCAACAAAAAAATCTGAGAAGCATTATAATTATAATTTCTTTGCTGAACAAAAACAATTCTTGAAATATTTGGTGCTTCAATCAAAAGCTCCATTGTTCTTAACATAATACTAGAATCCTCTGCAATATTTGGAACAAAAGAAGCTCCCAAATAATTAACATACATAATTTGATTTCCTGCTTCTCTAACTACTTCGTAAGAATATAAAGGAGTTTCTTTTTTAAATAGCATTTTTAATTTCCTCTTTTTACCTCTAAAAATAATAAACAATTTTAGTATTAAAATTTATGTATAACATCACAACAATTTTAAACCCTTCAATACTATTAATTATATAAAAAAGAGATAAAATGGAACAACAAATACCAATGCAACAAGATCCAACAAGCGCACTTTTATCAGAATTTGGAACCAGACTAAATGAAATTGAAGAGAAACAAAGATTAATCAAAGATAGATTATTATTAATAGGAGAAAATCTTATTTCAACTAAAGAAGAGCTTGATGAAGAAACATTAGAATTTAAAACTCAAATTAAACAAATTGATTTTGACCTTAAATCTTTAAAAAAATTAGTTGAAAGAATAACTAATGAAATCAGCACACTTGCAAGAAAAAGCGAACTAGAAATTTTAGATAGACAATTAAAAATGTTTAAACCTCTAAAACCTGTAAGAATTGAAGATGTAAAAAGAATTGTAAGAGAAGAAATGAAAAAGAAAAGTAACTAATACCTAAGTATAAAATTCCTACAATAAGATTCCAGATAAATAGAATAACAAAAAATAGTAAACTATAAAACCTAAAAAATCTTAATCAACCTATAAATGAGGTAAATAAAAAATGGCAACTTTAGAAAGAGTAATGCAATTAAAAAATCAAGGAATGCCTGAACCACAAATTATTGATTCTTTAAAACAAGAAGGGGCATCTCCAAAAGAAATAGATGAAGCTTTATCTCAATCTAAAATTAAATCTGCGCTTAATACTAATGAAATACCTCAACCATCAGTTCCTTCAAGCATGCAAGCAGGAGCAACTCAACCAATAGGACAGCCAGCAGAGATTCCACAAATACAACAACCTCCAATGCAACCTCAAGGATTAGCACAATCAATGCAACCAAGTATGGCCCCCCAAGAACAAATGCCTCAAATGCAAGAACAAGCTCCTATGGCACAACCAACTCAACAAATTCCATCTGCTTATCAAGCTGCTACAATGCCTTATGATCAAGCACCTCAACCACAAATGTCTGCACCAGCACCATACCAAGAACAATATGATGAATATTATCCAGAATATCAAGCACAGCAACCTGCAGATATTGAAACAATAAATGATATAGCAGAACAAATAGCAGAAGAAAAAAATGCAAAACTTAAAGAACAAATCTCATCACTTTCAAGATTTAAAGAAGAAATAAATTCAGACCTTCAAAGGATAAATGATAGACTAACAAAAATAGAAGGAGTTTTTAATGAATTACAAATTGCTATTTTAGGAAAAATAGGAAGTTATGGAAAAAACATTCAAAACATTGCAAAAGAAATGCATACAACACAAGATTCTTTTTCAAAAATCCTTAATCCTTTAACAGAAAACATAAAAGAGCTTCAAAAAATTACAGGAAAAGAAACACACCCTGAAACACATCCAACACATCATAAAACAAAAACAACTAAAACAAAAAAATCAACAAAAGCTCACACAAAAACCACAAAACATCATACTAAAACAAAAAAATCTAAAAAACCCAAACCTAAAATAGAAGATTATGTTAGGTAAAAACAATTCTATTTATTAGAATCTTAATAAATGTAATAAGATTAAGTTTTACACATCATCTTCAAAGCATTATATTTTATAAGATATTAAATTAGTAAAATTTCAGGATAAAATATTTCAATCAAATCATCTCTTTTTTCTTTAATCTCTCTATTTCTTTTTTAATTTCTTCAAGTAAAGAATTTGGATCATATACTGGAGGTTTTGGTTCTTGTAATTTAGGTAATACCATTACATCTAATGGCTTAGAAACTATAATAATATTTTTTTTTGAATAATCTCCATTTTTATCTCCTTGATAAAATACCACTCTATTTTCTTTTTTACTTTCAAAAAAAACTAAAAGATTATTTCCTTTTTTTTGTATTCTAGAAAAATGATAAGACTCATTAGGGTCTCCTTCAATCATTTTATTTATTTCTTTTT
>JAFCDH010000006.1 GCA_017609795.1 Candidatus Pacearchaeota archaeon
TTTATTAAATCATCTTTTACTTTTTCCTTTTTAATTTTTCCTTTTTTACCTAATTTTTCTATTTTTACACTATTTTTCTCAATTTTAGCTGTTTGCCCTTTTTTTAAATCATAAAAAAATTTATTTTCCTTAGAACAAATTCCATTAATATGTTTTTCCTTTTTTTCCTTTTTTTCCTTTTTTCCTTTTACAACCTCTCCAGTTATTAAACTTCCTTCTTTTTGTTCTTCTTCTATCTCTTCCTCAGCATCTTCTTGTTCTTCTTCTATTTCTTCCTCAGCATCTTCTTGTTCTTCTTCTATCTCTTCCTCAGCATCTTCTTGTTCTTCTTCTTTCTTAGCTTTTTTAGAATCTAAGATCTCTAATATAAAAAAAACATTAGGATAATTAATTTTTTCTCCAATAACCCCATAACCTTCTCCTTGCCCACTTATTCCTACATTCTCTACATAAAACTCCCCATTTACACTATTCTCTACAAAATCACTTAAAAAAAATTCTTTACTAAAACCTTCTTGCTCTATTATTAATTTACTATCTAAAGGCAATAATTCTCCTTTTTTCAAATTAATTGATAAAACATTATCATCTACTTCTAAACTTATTTTTCCAGTCATTTGGGAAAAATACATAAAAAATAAAACAATTCCAACCCCTATAAAAAAAATCAAAAAAATTTTAAAACCACTAAATTTATTTTTTTTAAGATTATTTTCAGAAACCTTAAACACAGACTTTCTAATACTTTGCAATCTTTTTCTTTTATAAATATAATAGATTAATCCTAAAATAAAGGCTCCTACAATTGCTAATACCAAATACCAGCTTTTAAAATCCTCAATCCTTAATCTAGGTAAACTAACCTGAGAAATAGAATCCTCACAAGCATTTATTGCCTGTTCTGTTTTTTCTCTTGCATTTTCATAATCTCCTGCTTTAAAATAATTCTGAGCCTCTTTTACAACCTCTGTAATCTCAATACATTGAGGATTCTGAGCAATAAACTCTTGTGTAAACAAAATTAATTCTCTTGTCTTAGATTCATTTATTGCCTGCAAATTAACATGAATCTTTCCCCAATCCTTATATGAAGGAGACCTAGACTTCACATTAACTAAAACTTCATAATCTCCAAGCTTATCAGTACCAAAAAATACACTCAAAGTCAAATTTTCTTCCTTTCCAGGATTAAGAGATTTAAAAGAAGTTTTATCAAGAGAAGTTTTTATTTCATTAAAAACATCCCCTCCTTTAAATGCAGAACTATTTAATTCTAAATCACTAAAAGCCCTTGAACCACTATTAATTAAGGTTAAAGGAATATCTATTTTCTCATTTTTATATGCAGAAATCTGTCCAGGCATAAGGATTTTTATTGAAAGTGGAATAGTTCTGGTTCGAGAAATTGGTTGAGGAACTGGTTTAGGAATTGTTGTTGGAGGTACAAATTCAACTATAAAATTATTACTTGTAATATTAGTTAAAGAACTATTAGTACTATTCAAATCATAAGCAGTTATATTAAAAGATTCAATTACAGGAACTGATGAAGAAATAGCAAAAACCAAATCTGATGAAACAGCACTAACAAGAATAACACTTCCATTATTTACAATATCAAATTCAAGGCTTTGATTATAATGTTCATCATAGTAATCAACATCTGAAAAATGATCTTTTAAATCAATTTGAAGTGCATAATTAAGAGAAATTTTTTCTTTATCACCTATATCTCTAATAAATTCAACAGGGGCATTTGTATGATTTATAGTTAAATTCCAAGTTCTGCTTACATTTAAATAAGGAAAATAAGGATTTAAAACAATCAAGGTCAAATTTCTTATCTCTTTATAAGTCTCATCATCAAATCCTGGAATAAAATTCCAAGTTAAATTTCTACTATCTCCATAATAATCTAATCCATATCTAAACTCATCATTAATATAAATTTCATAAGTTAAATTATCCCCAACACTATGATTTGCATTAAATATTAAACCATAACTAACATTTTCCTCAAGATTAAATTCATAAAAAATATCAGGATAAAAAATCTCAGGAACAGTATAATTTCTTTCATAAATTGTTAAATCAAAACTAACAGAATCAGAAACACTGCTATTATCTGTAACAGTAATAGTTATTTCATAATCTCCAATATCTCCTTGTCCAGGTGTAAAAAATGCATCATATTTTGCCTGATTTCCACTAATATCATCAAAAACAAAATCAAAAAGATTAGGATTTGGCCCATCAATATCAAATTCTAAAGTTAAATTTTCATTATAAAAACTTTTTTGAGATTCAGGAATTAAAAAATCATCATCATCAATAAATAAAAAAATTCTAATATCAGAATTTTCAAAAGCTTCAATATTATAATTACCATCGATAATCAGGCCTTGCCCTTCAGCATTAATAGTAGAAATAATTGGATCATCATTAATATTAAAAACACTAAAATTAAACATTTTAGAAGAGCTTCTTAAAGAATCGGTAGCAATTATTTCTATAAGATTATAACCTACATCTACATCATTAGAAATAAAATTAATAATACCCTCAGGAGTCAAACTAAAAGAAGGAAAACTTTCTTGATTAGAAAAACTTACATCACCAATAGAATTAATAATCATATCATTTAAATCTAAAGGAAAATCAGAATGCAAAACTTCTTCTATAAGCGAATAATTATAATTTAAAGAATAATCCCACATAGGAATCTGCACATTAAATTCAACAATCTGACTTATTATTTGATTACCCAATGCATTAGTATCTTCAACACTAAAATTAATAATATAAATTCCTACATCATTATCTACAGGAATAAAATCTATATCTAAAGACCCAACCTGCTCATTTATAAGATAATCATCTTCAGTAAATAAAGTACAATTTCCCCTTAAAGCTTCAGTTGTAGCATCACAACTAATAAATTCCACATTAAATACAAATGGAGCATTATCTTCTTCATCACTAATCATAATCAAATATTCAAATAAATCTCCTGCATTAAGGCTCTGATTTTCTAAATTAAGAAAAACAGGAGCATCATTGACTTCATAAACATCTACTTCTAAAACTGCTGATTTTGTTCTTTCACTATCTTGAACCCTTAATTCTATTTTCTTAGCATCTACTCCACTTCCAATATAATCACTATGAGTTATATTTATTTCAAGAATTCCTGTACTAGAATTTATTATAAAATTTGTTAAAGTAGTATTAGCATTATCAAGATAATCATAAACTAAAATATCATTAGAATCATCTTCACTAACATTTGCACTAAAATTATAATAACAAATATTATCTTCAAAACACTGCCAAGCTTCTTTTAATCCATCAGCATCAATGTCTATATAACCTGCTGCAGTTCTAATTATATAAGGTTCTGTATTTGTTATTTTAAAATCCTCATTTCCAGAATTAATAGCAGAATTATAAGAACACTCTACATCAAAAGTATAATCTCCTTTAAAAGGAAAATTTCTATTATATTCCCAAACCCCTGCTACATAATTCATATTATTCCTTCCAATATCACTAAAAATAATATCACAATTTGCTCCAGAACCAGGCCCAAGAGGAGCATCTGTTAAATCAGTATATTCTGCATAAAAATTAATATCCCATAATCCTTGTTTAAGTTTTTGGATACAATAAATATCACAAAAACTATATCTTTCTTCAGAATCTGTATCATCCCATAACTGTAATTTTGAATTTGAATTCTCAAAAACGCCACTAAGAAGAAATACAGGTAAATTTCTAATAAAATTATTAAGAAAACCATAACTTGCTAAAAAGTCTACTTCTTTAGGTTCAGGAAGAAGCTTACCTGTTTGTGCAAAATTTACTATAAAAGTATTAGCTAAAAACAATAAAACCACAACAAAAAGAATAAAAATAAACTTAGGTATATATTTTTTCTTTTCAATATTTGTAAGAGCTTTAAAAGTTTTTTTAGGAGCTTTTAACTCTATTTCTTTAAATGCTTTGTATTTTTTTACTTGTTTAAATATCAAAAATAATATTAAGATTAATAAAGCTATTAAAGAGTATGAAACAACTGATTTAAAAAATAAACTTGTAAAAGGAAGTTCTATACAAGCTTTACAAGGACCTCCACAATCTATTTTTTCTTCGCCTTGATTTTTTACACCATCAGAACAAGTTTCACAAGCCTTACAAGGGCCTCCACAATCTATTAAAACTTCACAAGAACCATCATGACAATTCTTAATATTATCTTCACAACTAGGGTCTTCTGTATAATAACATTCTCTTATAATTCCAGGTTTACTAAATTCAGTTCTACATTTTTTAGCATCTTCACACTCTCTTGTTTGAAATCCACATATATCTTGTGTATAATTAAAAATCTCACATCTTCCTTGTATTAATAATTCATAATCTTTATCAATTGCACCAAATACAGAAGCAACCTGTGCAAGATTTTCACACTGACTCCAATCTTCACAACCCCATTTCTCTTCACAAAAAAGACTTCCACCACCACTAGGAGAATCTCTTAAAGGAATAGGACAAACAACATTCTCAACACTTAAATTCCATTGAACAGAATCATTTAATAAACCATCTGTTACAACTGCTTTAACAAAATGATTTCCAGAAATATCACAGCCAAAAGCATATTCAAATTCAGAAACATCTCCTTCAAAAAGCCCTGTAACACTAGATTGTTCAACAGAATCCACATACCAATAAACATCAAAAGCAGAGCCATCAGGATCTTTTGCAGAAATATTAAAATATAAAGTTTCTTTACCTTTAACATTTAAGGTTAAATTAATAGGATAATTAGTAAGAATTTCAGGAGCTCTATTTTCTCTAGTTATTGTCAAATAAAAATCTTCACTCCATCTTCTAGGATCTTCACTAAATCCATAATTATAACAAAGACCTATATTTGGATGTATATTATCTCTAAAATCTATTAATCCTGTATCTAACACACTTACATTTAAATGATAAGTTGTTGCATTTTGTCCAGCTAAAATATAAGTTTCATCGCCTGTAAAATCTATTATTCCTTCATCACTAATATCAATAAAACTATCTACGTCCTCTAAAAATTCTAAATTAAAAACTAAATCTTCTAAAGCAGTTTCTTCTCCTTGAGACATTAAAAAACCTCCAATATCTAAATAAAGAACAGTATCTTCTCCTTGAATATATAAATCAATTGTTTGTGTTCCAATATCAAATTCAGGAGGATTATTAACCTCTATAATAACTATATTTGTATCAAAAGAATCTAAAAAAACCCCATCACTTGCAGTAATTGTCTCTGGATAAATAGCCCAAGCATTATTACCTATCCTCCCATCTTCAACATGTGTTTTATCTAAAACATCAAAAGAAAATATTTCTGATTCAATAAGAAATTGATTAAGGGCATGAGAATTGATAAAAAAAGGATCTTTATCACTCATATCAACATTCACAATCAAATCACCAAATTCATTAACAACACCATTAAAATCTGTTACATTAAAAAGATAAGACAACATTGTATTTTCGCAAATATAGATTTCATCATCAATATCTAAAATTTCAGGAGGCCACTCATTATATATTTCCACTGCAACATCAAAAGCTTCACTTGAAAGCTCTCCTTTTAAATAAGATTTATTTTCAATTAAATTAGTTTTTTCAAGAAAAAACAAACCAGAAAAAGCAAAAATTAAAAGCAATAAAATAACACTTAAAAAAATAAATAAAGTTTTATTCTTTTTTACCTTTTTTCCAACCTCTTTTATTTCTTTTTTAATTTTCTTTTCAGAAGCTCTTCCTAAATATCTTGTTTTTGTAACTCCATTTTCTCTATAATTTTCATATAAATAAGGTCCAAAAATTTTCCCTTTCTTTTTTATATATTTTTTATGCACCATTCTCTTTTTTTTGCTTCTTTTTTATTCCCTCTTTTCTTAGTATCTCAAGACAATCAAGATGTATTCTTCTGTTCATCAAGTTTTTCACAAACATAGCTTAACCTTATTCTATATTCTCTTATTCTTATCATCCCTATATCATAATATTTTATAAGATTCCAATATTTTTCATATTATTTTTCTTAAATCCTTAAGTTTTATTATCTGAACAGCTTAATCTTCTCAACATTCTCATTACTCTTATTAAGATTCCAGTATTTCTTCCTTTTTCTAACTCTCATTAACCAAAATCCCAGTTAACCCGCAAACCAATACAAGAATAAAATAAAAAGAATATTTAAATTCTTGCTTTTAGAGGTTAACCCGCAACTCTTATAAATTCTATTTCATTAAATTAATTATGCCAATCAATGCACATCCAGAATATATTAATGCAGAAGCAGAATATTATCAAGCTTCAGCTCCTGAAGATAGACTTCTTGCTCTTGAAAAGATGATGAGATTCCTGCCAAAACACAAGGGAGCGGAAACTTTAAGAAAAAATATTAGAACAAGATATAAAAAACTAAAACAAGAACTAGAAAAAACAAAAAAAAAGAGATCAGGAAAAAAAGGGATAAGAAAAGAAGACCTACAAGCAGTTATTGTTGGCTTAACTAATTCAGGAAAATCCTCTTTATTAAAAACCTTAACAAATGCTCAGCCAAAAATAGCAAGTTATGGTTTCACTACAACAAACCCAGAAATAGGGACCTTAAACTATCAAGGATGTAATATACAAATAATAGATTTACCTCCTCTTGCAAGTGAAAACTTTGATAAAGGAATCGTAAATAATGCTGATACAATTTTAGTCGTAGTTGAAAAAATTCATGAAATAAAGCCTTTACTTGAAAGAATCAAACAAAACAAAAATGCAAAAAAAATCATTGCTTTTAACAAAATAGACCTTTATAATAAAGAAACAAAAAGAAAAATCTTAGAAACTTTAAGGTCAAAAAGACATAATTTTGTTCTAATCTCTTGTAGAACAACTAAAGGAATAGAAGATTTAAAAGAAAAAATCTTTAAATCATTTAACATCTTAAGAATATACACTAAAAAACAAGGAAAAAAACAAGATAATGTTCCAGTAATCATCAAACCTAACTCAACTTTAAAAGATGTTGCAGAAAAAATCTTACATGGATATTCTAAAACAGTTAAATATGCAAAAATCTCAGGCCCATCTAGTAAATTTGCAAATCAAAAAGTAGGTTTATCCCATATTATAAAGGATAAAGATGTTGTAGAGTTTATTACTGAGTGAAATATATTTCTTAGAATAATTTTAGTTATAAAGTGTGGAAATCATAATCCTACATGGATAAAGTGACATCCTCCACGGGCTTTAGCCCGTGGCTTCCTTAATATCTTTATAAATTTTTAAGCTGTACACTTCTCTTCTTTAAAGCGTTACATTTCATAAGATATAGATATTGTTTGGCTACCTCCTAAAGGAGGTAGATATCTTTTACATTTATTAAAAAGAATTGCTGATTTGATATTAATCTTAGTTGCTTTATTAAGTATTTTAATAATTTTACTTCCAGAAATAAAAACAACTGATATTTTAATAATGATTGGATTAATTTTATTTATCTCTTTTATTGCATTAATAACTCACCCTGTATCTAAGTTAGAAGAACAAATAAATAAAATAGAAGAAAAGTTTATAAGAGAAAAAGACTTAAATAAAATAAGAAAAGAAATTGAGGTACTAAAAACAATATTATTAAAGAAAAAATGAACAAAAAAGCCCTAACAAATGATGACCTATGGGGATGGACAAAAATAGCAATAGCATTAATAATAGGATATATAATAATTAAAGCTATGTTATCAGCAGCCTAATAAGCCCTTTTCCCTAATTCATTCAATTTCTTCTTATTAATCTTACTTAACAGCACACTAATTTCTTTAGCAACAGCATTTTTTAAATCAAGAGGATGTAATTCCTTTTTTTTAAAAGCTTTTTCAATACTTTCATAATCAACAAATTCTAAAATTCCTCCGTATTTTTGAGGTCTTTCAACAACAAACATTTCTTTTTTATCTTTTTTAATAACCATTATAACATATTTTAACAAAGCCATAACCCCATTATCTGGATTTCCAGCAACACATTCTGCTTTATTTATTTTTTCCTTAACTGTTCTTTCATCATTTGTCAAATCAATTTTTGTTCTAATATCACTTGAACTCATTTTTTTTCCAACTAATCCTGGGATCATAGAAGTCATAATTTCAATTCTTGCATCATAACCTAATTTAGGCAAGTTTTCTCTTGCAAACATTAATATTTTCCTTTGATCTATTCCTGCAAATTGAACATCAACATCTAAATATTGTTCATCCAAAGCCTGCATAATTGGATAAATCAAACCTCCTGTTTTAGGATTATCACCAAATTTAACAACTTCTGCAGCAGCCCTTTTACAATCATTAACAGAATTCATACTTGCCACCCTTAAAACATCATAATTATATTCTGGTTTTAACTGAAATTCACTTCCTTTAACAAATTCTATTTTTTTTAAATCTGTTCCTAAAGCTTTAAAAATCTGACTAATTGCCTCTTTATAAAAATCATATCTTTTTTCTAAAACAATCCAAGGAGTTCCATCTAAAGCTCCATGCAAATCTGCTAAAAGAATTTTTATTTTAAAGCCTGCCTTAATAAAATCACTTAATTTTAATAAAGGAAAAAAATAAGCTAAAGAAGGCTTACCAGTAACAGAAGTTCCCCAATAAACAACAGGTGTTTTTTTTGTTTTCAACAGCTTTCTCAACTCTGATTCTTTAACAATCTCTTCTGTATTTCTCTTAATTAATTCAAATCTTTCTTCAACAGTTAATACCATAAAAATAAACAACAATTTATATTATTAAATGTTTCTAAACCATAAAACCTTATAAATTATTTTATATCTATATCTTAAGGAGATATTAAGCTACACAAAACATAAGTTTAAGCTAATCATTTTAATCTTAAGCTCATCTTAACATAACTTAAAATCTTACAAAGATTCCAGATAAATCAAATAAATAAATTATTAATCAAAATGAAACTTAAACTAAACCTAAAAACAACTTTATCCATCACCTTAATAGGCATTTTATTACTTCTTTTTCTCTCAGAAGTTTTAACTCCAAAACTAATAAATATAAAAGATATTAATAACAAACTTTTAAATCAAAAAACAAAAGTTCAAGGACAAATCTTCAATATCAGAACTTTTGAAGATTCTGATTTTCAAATTCTTTCAATAAAAGATAACACAGGAAAGATAGATATAACTTTAGACAATGTCATAAACATAACAAATAATCAAAACATAACTGTAATTGGCACAATCAAAGAATATAAAGAACATTTGCAAATACAAGCAGATGAGATAATATTAAATAAAAATTAAAAAAATATAAATATCTCTATAAAACTTAAAGTTTTGAAAATGATAAACTTAGGCTACTCATCTAGCAAAAGAAAACTCATCTACAAATCGTTTATGAGCTTATAAGATATAGATATAAAACAACAAAAATGATAATTCAGATAATTTTAGCAATAATTCTTGGCATCATTGCAGGAACAATCACAGGCCTTATTCCCGGAATACATATAAATCTAATAGCAATCATTTTATTAGGATTTTCAGCTTCATTATTAAGCATAACTACTCCTTTAACACTAATTATTTTTATAACAGCAATGGCGATTACTCACACTTTTATAGATTATATTCCTTCAATTTTCTTAGGTGCTCCAGATGAAGACTCTATCTTATCTGTTCTTCCAGGACATCAATTATTATTACAAGGAAGAGCATATTTTGCAATTATTTTCACTCTTTATGGAAGTTTAACAGCATTATTTATAATTTTATTATTCACACCTATATTCATATATCTTCTTCCAATAATTTACACATATGTATTAAGAATCATGTGGATAATTCTTATATTAGCTTCAATATATTTAATTACAAGTGAAGGAGGTTTTAAAAAACAAGATTTTTCAAAAAAATATCAAAAAAAGATTTGGGCATTAATTATCTTCTTACTTGCAGGATTTCTAGGAATAAGCGCACTTAATCTAAATATAAAAGAACCATTATTGCCTCTTTTAACAGGACTATTTGGTGCAAGTAATCTTATAATTAGTATAAAACAAAAAACAAAAATTCCTAAACAAAAAATTATAAAAATTATAAAAATAAGATTGAAAAAAAAATCTATATTAAAATCAATTTTTGCTTCAATAATAGCAAGCCCATTTACAGCATTTCTTCCAGGATTAGGTGCTTCTCAAGCAGCACTAATTGGAAAAGAAGTATCAGATATAAAAGATCAAAGAGAATTTCTTTTTCTTCTTGGTGCAATCAATACAATTGTTATGGGATTATCTTTTATTGCACTTTATTCATTAGCAAAACCTCCTATTTCAAAAATAATTACAAGAACAGGAGCAGCAGTTGCAATCTCAAAACTAATTCCAGAACTAACATTAACAAATTTATTTTATATAATTGGGACAATCATTATTTCAGGAATCTTAGCTGCATTTATAACAATATTTCTTTCTAAATTAACAGCTAAAAACATCCACAAATTTAATTATTCAAAATTATCAATAATTATTTTAGTTGTTCTACTTATCCTAACAGGGTATTTTACAGGTTTTTTAGGAATTCTTGTCTTTATTATCTCTGCATTTTTAGGAATAACCACAATCTTATTAGGAATCAAAAGAATGCATTTAATGGGAGCCTTACTTATTCCAACTATTTTGTTTTATTTGTTATAAAATTGTAAACATCCTTATAATTAAGTAATAAAAACTAATAATTTTAAGAACAAGCTCCTAACCTCTAAAAATCTTTAAATTATATACCTCTCTTCTTTAAAACATTACATTTAATAGAAATATTAGAATTATTTAATCACCTATTAAAGAAGCGATTTCATTTTATTAATCAAAATTAAACACAAGTCCCTAAAACTCCGCCATTATATTTTAAACATCCAGAAACCTCAACATTATCTTTCACAGAAAGATCCCCCCCTATTTCAACCATTCCAGGATATTGAATATAATTTCCACTAGCTCCAGCTATTTTATCAACATAACCTTTAGCTGCTCCTGCAGCATGTCTAATCACAACAATATTATCCTCAGCACTTTCTCTTAATCTTACAGCATAATCTAATCCTCCTTCTGAATTATCAGCTGCAATATTATAATAATCCCTTGAACCATAAGTATCAACACCAACAGCATCTGCTCTTGTAGGATTTATTGAACCAAACATATAATGATTACCAAATACTCCTTCACCAGCCTTACTACTTGTTCCTGCTTTTATTCCTGCTTTTGTTTGTCCATGAGCTCCTGCAGATTTTATTAAATTTCTAAGAAAAGGCTTACCCTCAGAAGAAGTATCTATAAAAATTCCATTTTCACATCTATTAGCACAATTTATCTCAACAAATTCAAAAGTAGTTCTATGAATTGCTGCAATTTCTGGATTAAAATAAATACAAGAAGATTCTGGTTCAGAAGGTTCTGCAACATAAACAATTGTTGGAATAAAAAACTTACTATCAATTATACCTCTAACTTTATCCATTGGTACAGGATTTGTTGGGTTAAATTCAATTGCATGAGCCCCTCCATGATAAACAACCTGGGCACCAGGAAAACTAATATCACACATCATACAACTATCAAAAAACATTCCATTCTGAGAATTATCCTTCAAGTGTATATTAAATGTTATAGGATCGCTTGAAATTTTCACACCTTGCATAGGTGGAAAAATCAAAGGCTCAGACAAATGATAAACAACTGCTGAACATCCTTCAGTACACCTTCCAGTATCATCTCCTCCTCCAAAAATATGCAAATTATAATTATGGTCAGTAGCATAATCAATTGCTTCTTGCAAACCATCAGTCTTGCTTCTAGAAATATCAACAAAACTTCCATCAGGAGATAAAACCTTAGGATTTTCAATTCTTACATGCCCTTCTCCAAATTTTGGAGGATAAACTAAAACAACTCCTGGTTTATGTTTTATAGCCTCCCATTTTAATGTACCATCATCATTATGGCTTACTTTTAAAAATTCATTTAAAAAATCTCCCCAATTTCCACCATCTCCTCCAGGAACAGGAAGACGTGCAGCAGCTATTAAAGTTATAGCAATAATAAATACTATTAAAAACATAAACAATCCTTTAGATTTCTTCTTACTCTCTTTTTTTAACATTTTATATTTATAAGTCAATTTCAAACTATTTAAATTTAATTAAAATCATCCAGTCACTACTCCTTCACCATAATTACCTTGCCCATAAGATCCATCACCATAAACCCCTACAATATAATCTTCTTCTAAATATTCTGTAATACATTCCTCATATTCTCTTAGATTAAGCAAATCAGCAATCTTACATATAAGATTGACAAATGAAGCTTTAAATTTAGAAGAATTTTCAAAAAGTTTGTCGATTCCAATACATATATTATTAGAACATAAATTACTAGCACATTCAAAATTATTATCACAAGATTCCTCATCAGCTTTATAATCAATAAACTCAAAGTTTTCAGAACAATATTTCCCATCTTTTCTATATCCTAAAACATATTCTATATCTCCAATTAAACAAACAAGGGATTTATTTTTTTGATCTTGACTTTGGTTTTGTAAATTATCTGGATTTTCTTCTTGCATATTATAATCTAAAACAAACTCATCAGCTAACAAAGAACTAAACTCTTTTTTATAAGGAGAATATGTTTTAACAAATATTTTATTTTGTAAAGGACTAAAAGTCATTATTCTTAAATATCCTGTTTTTTTATAATCTTCTCCATCCCCCATATTCTGATAATTAGCTAAGATTTGATGAACATGATTCCCCCCATCACCCAAACTCTTCAAATAACTAATACTATTTTTACTTGGCTCATGCCCACTTAAAACTAAAAATATATTTTTATGATTTTTAACAAATTTTTGCCATTGTTCTTCACCATTATTTCCATGAGGTCCACAACTTGCATGATCTCCACTTACATATCTTGTACTATCATTATACATATATAAGTGAGTTGTAATAATTACTCTTTTATCTTGATTTTCTCTTACAATCTGATTTGCCCAATCTAATACAAAATCCCTTGGACAAAACTCTAAATGCATAATCATAAATTCTAAATTTCCTACATTAAAATATTGGTACGTGTTTTCATGATGGCTTCCACCCCACCAAAGTTTATTTTCATATTTTGAAATAGGAAAATAATCATTATATCTTGTTGCATCTCTTGTATCTAAATCATCATAATCATGATTCCCAATAGAAATCCCATAAGGAAGTTTATCGTCTAAAATGCTCATACTATCTAAAGCATTATCCCACTCAAGTTTTTTTATACCTGTTTGAACAACATCACCCTCATGTGTTACAAAAACAATATTTAATTTATCCTTATTTTGAATAATCCAATTAGCTTGCTCAGAAAAAATATAAGGCCTGGTTTCAGTATAAAATTGAGTATCGGGTAATGCAATTAAAGTAAATTCCTCTTCACCAACTGCTTCTACTTGTTCAGGTACACCTGGCTCATCTGGTTCATCAAACCCGGGAATATTAAAACTAGCATATTCATTTTCAACATCTTGTTTTGTTAATGCATAATTCCAAATTTTAACTTCATCCATTACTCCATCAAACTTAAACACACTTTCTGCTTTTCCAATTTCAAGAGAATGAGAAACATCAGGAATTTCAAGCGAACTCGTATCTTCACCATCAAATATTCCATCCCTATAAAAAGTATAAACATCTCCTTTTTTAGTTAAAACAATATGATACCATTTGCCTAAAACAGGAGTCCAAATATTTCCATAAACCCAATCAGCCCCAACACCTGGGTTATTTATATGAAAACTTAATGGAGATTTTTTATTTTCATGCCTTAAAAAAATCCATTTATTCTTACTACCTCCTCCTTCATCATGTGAAATAAAAGCAGAACCATACTCATCTTCACTTCGAATTTTAACTAATAATCCCAAACTAAACTCCTCTCCAAAAGTCCAATCCTCATTATCTAAAACACTAAAATAACTCTGCCCATTAAAACTCAATCCTTTTCCATCTACTGCTTCAACAAAATCTCCTGCCATATTATGTCCATCATTTCCATTGTCACTTGAATCTGCTGCATTATCTTCAAATTTATAATAAGCAATTAATTTTCTTTCAGGAGCGCTCTCATATTCCCTTTTAACCTCTTCAGCATTTAATGCCCTATTCCAAATCTTAACTTCATCAATAATAGCATTAGTAAATTCATTCCAATTAGGAAAATTAGCATCTGCTCCAATAACTACTCTTCCAGAATTATCTCCATTAATACTTCTTGTTTCAGAAAGACTCTTTATTAACTCACCATTAACATAAAACTTAACATTTTGTTTATCATAACTTCCTAAAATATAATACCATTGATTATCTTCTAAAACATAATCAGATTTATAATCTCTCCATCCTCCAGTATTTAAACCTATAAATAATTTATGATCATTATTATATCTTCCAAAAGCATATTGCAAACTATTTCCATATTTTTTAGAAATTATAATATGATTTCCTTTTCCATTTCCATTAAAATAAACCCAAGCACCAAAACTTAATCCTGAATTAAGATTAAAATCATTATTCCCATTTATTTCTACATAATCATCAACACCATCAAAACTTAGTGCTCCTTTAACTCTGCCTTCTTCAACAAAACTTGCACCATGATTTTCCCCATTATTATCACCTATATCATCTAAAACATTATTATTAAAACTCCAATATCCAATCAAATCTTCATCAGCAACACCAGATAAGGTTGCTAATTCTCCTTCTAATCCCTCATCTTCTTCAAAAAAATCATCCCAAAAATCACTCCACCATCCAGCAGAAACAAAACTAACTGATAAAATCAATATTAATCCAATTAAACAAACTTAGATACATTTTTAATCATCTGATTTATTCCAGTACACTCTCCTCCAGAACATAAATTACTATCACATTCATAACTATTTTGACAAGAAGCCCAATCAGGTTTTTGTACTTGTAATTCTCCATCTATATCACAATATAATTTGTATTCTCCAGGCTGGTTCTGATAAAGAGTTACTTTTTCCCTAAATCCATAAGGAATACATTTTTTATCAAATTCACACCCTGCACAATCTCCAGGGTTACACTTAATCTCCTCTTCATAATCTTCTCCACCACATTCCACCTCATAGCATTTTTTTATTTGAACTCCACTAGAAGGACAAATCTCTGGTTTAATTTCACAATAATATCTAGGTTGACATGATTTATAATATCTATTTACTGTAAAAGTAACATAATTAATCTCTGTATCTTTTGCAGAATATCCTATTTCATTAATCTTAAGAATCCTTCCAATAAGAGGTTCTAAATTATCTACTTTTCTAAAAGTATCGAGATTTATAGACTCCCCTTTCCTTAATGTAATACCTCCTTTATATTCAACACTTAAATGTACAGATTCAAGAAGAATACTCTGAAGAAAAATCTCATAAGTCTTACCATAGAACTCTCCGATAACACTCCCCCATTCTTTCTCTTTTTCATATAATTTACAATAAACACCATTATCAGTTTCTATGCATGTTGATTCGTTGAAGGAGACAATACATGCGCCATCTTCACATTTTGCACAACCATCTTCAATACCTATTGTTTCAGATTTTACTCTTTTTACACCATTTATCTCATAACAATAAAATTCATTCAATCTACCTGCTTTTTCTCCTTCTTCAATACAATAATCTTCTTGTTCAATTATGTTTTCTCCAGCCCACTCAAGTCCAATTGTTACCCCTCTTTCATATATATCTCTTCCACCATCAGAATCTGTGCATGTCGCTAAACAAGGATTCTCTTCATTAATTAAAATATCTAAACAAGATTCTTCATCATTTTGAATAGGAATATAATAACTCCAATCCCCAGGACCTACTTTTCCATCTTTATCAATATCAGCAACAGCATCATAATTATTATCTCCGCATTGTGACAACCAAGAATTATTAATCATTAACATTAAGGTTTGACATTTTGAGGTTTCATTACTGCCAACACTTTCATATTCCCTTTCAACTTCCATTGCAGTCAATGCTCTATTCCAAATTTTAACTTCATCCATTAACCCATCAAATTTAAACACACTTTCTGCTTTTCCAATTTCAAGAGAATGGACAACATTTGGTAAATCAAGTGAACTTATATCAGAACCATCAAAAACCCCATTCCTATAAAAAGTATAAGTATTTCCATTTTTAGTTAAAACAATATGATACCAAGTATTTGAGCCAGGGGTCCAAGCATTTCCAGAAACCCAATCAGCTCCAACACCAGGATTATTTATATGAAAACTAGTTTTGCCTCTATTTTCACTAGGAGCTCCACTCCTATTTCCAGGCCTTAAAAAAATCCATTTATTCTTTGTTCCACCACCTTCATCTTGTGAAACAAAAACAGAACCATACTCGTTTTCACTTCTAATTTTTGTCCATAAACCAATACTAAAATCATTTCTAAGAACCAAATTCTCAACATAAGCATAATCACCATCATCAAAATTTAATGCCTTTCCAACCACCCCTTCAACAAAATCTGCACCATGATTTACTGCATGATTTTCTCTTCCACTAGAATCCTCAAAATTATTTTCAAATTCATAATAAGCAACTAAATCTCCATCAGCAACATATGATACAACAACAAAAGATTCATCTGTGTCTGCATCAAACAAAATAGTTTTTGTATTTAAAGGAAGGTCTTCTGATGTAGAATATTTTTTATTGATTCTAGCAAATCTCCAATCAGACTCAGGGTAAATTGTTAACTCAACTGTTTTTCCATATCTATCAATATATCCAACTAAAAAGTCAATGTCGCCTAATGAAAAACCAGATTCATTTCTTGCATCACTTTTTACATCAGCCCATTCTCCATCTTTTTCATATTGAAAAGTGCATCTTTGAATTCCACCATCTAATTTAAAATTAGTAACCCTCATAATAATTTCTTCAGAAGGTCCAGAATATAATTCTCCTTCTAATCCCTCATCTTCTTCAAAAAAATCATCCCAAAAATCACTCCACCATCCAGCAGAAACAAAACTAACTGATAAAATCAATATTAATCCAATTAAACAAACATATAGAAAATATATATATAAATGTTTCTGTAAATTTCTAGATCTAATTTTCCTTAATCAATATTATCTCCCTTCTTAAAAATAGGAATTTCTATTCTTTAAGCTATGCCCTTTTCTTTGATCTAACATATTAAAATTTAAAGTAAGAATATTATTTATTGAATTATAGCTATTTTCTCTTGCTTCAACTCTCCAATCTTTAAATCTTGTTTTGTTAAAAACCAAGCAAATTTTAAAAAATTTTGAGCAATAAGATTATCCATATTAAATTTATACATATCAGATTTTCCAACCCTTCTTGTCTTAACAATTATTCCTTTATTCAAAAACTCGTCAAAAAAACTTATCAAAGAATTATAACTGATATTTGCTTCTTTTGCCATATCCGTCATATTAAAATCAAAAAAATGATTCCCGATTAAAAAATTTAAAAATCTTAATTTAGGTGTATCTCCAAAATATTCTAAAAACGCAGATTGATTTTCTTTTTCCATTTTTATAATCTTTTTATAAAAATGAAGATTGTTTTAAGTATTTAAATGTTTCTCTTTTATATATTTAAACTATCAAAATCAGAAACATTTAAATATTATCTTTTTCTAAAATTATTATGGAAAAAAAGAAAGTACAATTAATGTTTAAACTAGCATTTTCAAAAAGAAATTGGGGGGCAAAATATGATAGAATTAAACATTATAAAAGATTTCCTAATCTTAATAAGATTATAAAAGAATTAAACAAAAAAGATTGGTTGATTATAAAAAAGAAATCCAACTATACAGGAATATCTTTAAACCAAAAATTCAAAAAAGAAATAATCAAATTTATTGAAGAACAAATGCCTAAAGTAAAAGGGTGGATTTCATAATATAAGATTTTCTAAATAAAACTATAACTTTCTCAATATCTCTATAAATCTTCAGGCTATTCTTCTCTTTTTCTCAAACCATCCTCTAAAAAGCTTAACTTTAGTAGTTCAAATCATCACATTTCATACATTACCAGTATTCACAATCCTAAAAATATTTCCCAATACTTTCCTGCTTCTCATTATCTTTGCCAAAAATACTTTCAATGTATCTTTTTGT
>JAFCDH010000007.1 GCA_017609795.1 Candidatus Pacearchaeota archaeon
AAAAAAAATAAAAAAATTAGATATTACTAAAAATACTAAAACTCTTCGTTAGATTCATTAGAATTATCTTCTTTAGATTCTTTAGATCCTTCAAAGTTGCCTTGTTTTTGTTTTTCAAAACAATCTTGGCAAAAAACATCTCTACCTTCTGTTGGTTTGAAAGGAACTTCACATTCTTTTTTACATTTAGCACAAGTTGCTTTATGCATTTCTCTTGGCCCTCTGTCAAATCTTCGATTTCTGTCAAATCTCTGATTTCTTCCACCAAAGCTTCTTTGTGGTCTATTTTTTCTAAAACAATCTTGACATCTAACTGGTTTACCTTTTTCAGGTTTAAAAGGAACTTCACATTCCGCTCCACAATCAGAACAAACTGCTTTATGCATTTCTCTATCTTCCATTCTTACTGCTTATTATCCTCCATTCTACTATTCTTCTGTCCTAGTTTATTTAGGTAAAAATGTGAGTTTTTAGAGGTATTTAAAGGTGTTGGTTTTGGAAAATTTAGGAAAAAATCTTTAAAAATCAAGCTCTGATAAAGAATAGATACCTTATTGTATGAAAAAATTCACATAATCTTTACTACCACAAACTTAATAATAGAGAATTTCCAGTGAAATTCATGGGAATTTTTGATTTTTTAAAAAGAAAAGAAAAAGATAAACAAGAAGTTGTAGAAAAAATAAGTTTTGAACAGATTAAAGAGCATATTAATGAGATGAAAAAAAAGATTTTAAAAGAGCAAGAAACACCTCAAAAACAAATAAAAGAAAATCTACTAGTTTTTGTTAAAAGTCTTGAAAAAAGAAAGGAGGTTCTTCAAAATTTAGATTTAAAAGATAAAAAAGCTCCAGAACATGTTAAATTAATTGTAAAGGAAAATTTCCAGAATTTTATTTATCATTTAGAAAAATTAATATTAGATTTAAAGCAATTAGATGAGGTTTTTTTAGATGTTTGTTTAGAAGACTTAATTAATAAAATCAATACTGTTTTTTCTGAATTTGAGAAAAAATCTTTAATAAGTTTTCAAAAATCAACTTTTTTAATAGGCAAAGAACTTGGATATATTAAAGAAGATATTACAAAGTTTTTTAGATTATTTAATAAAATAATCAAAGAAAATAATAAATCTATAGAAAAGATTAAGATAATTTCAAATATAGAGCATAAATTAAAAGAAATAGATGATTTAAAACATATAGAATTTGAAAATAATCAAATAATAGAAAATATCAAAGAAAAAATAAATGATTTTAAAGGTAAAATTCAAGAATTAGAAGGAGAAATTGAAAATATAAAATCAACTCAAACTTATATTAAAAATTTAAAAAATAAACAAGAAATTGAAATAAAAAAAACAAAATTAATAATTGAATTGCAAAAATTAAGGGAAATGATTGATTTTAAAGCTCTTGCTAAAGTTTATCATTCAATTGAAGATAAAATGAGTATGATTAAAGAGTATAAGGAGAATTTTAAACAAAGCTTTGAAAAATATAGTTTAGAAGATTTTCTTAGATTAATTGATATAAAAGATATAAATCAAGAATCAATAAAAAACAAAATTAAAGATATTCATGAGCTTAAAGAAGGGATTAAGAATATTAAGATAGAAGAAGATGAAACAGAAAATTTGGAAAAGGAGATTAAACATATAAAAGAGAAAATACAAGAATTTCATTTTGAAATTCTTGGAAAAGAGAGAAGAAAAAGAAAATTGCAGGAAAGTAAGGTAAAAATGAAAAAAGAGATTGTAAGGATGGCAGAAGGGGTTGGGGTTGGGATTAGTGAGATTTGTTGAATAGGTTACTAAAAGTTAAAAATAATCTTTTACCCACTACATCCAATCAAATCTCATAATTTCAGCATAATTAGGTACTACAATACTTATGCAGGAAGTTTTAAGCAATGCTAAGAGGTTTTAACATGGCTTTGTTTTACTGATTTATTGTTTTCGGTATACATAATTATAAATAGACAAATGTGTTAAAAGAAATATGACTTATAAACAATTAGAATTTGAGTTTATGAAAGAAGCACATGAGCAAGAAAGATGGGAAAATGCTAGTTGGCTTGAGAAATTATCAAGAAAGATTATTGGAGTAAAAAACCAAAAAGACTTAAATTATTTGTATTCTTTAGAAAATTGTGGAAATGCTATGGCAAGAGTTACTATTTAAATAAAATCACCCTAAAACCCCTTGGTTCAGATAATCTACATTATACGAACTATTTACACATAAAACTGCTTTTTTAGTGTAAATTATAGATTTTGGTGTGTTTTTGGTGTAAAAGGTAATGGATCTCTACCCCATTCTGAAAAAGGATGGGTTGTTGGTTGTTGTTGGACTGAATCTTCCAACATTGATTTTGCAGTTCTAAATTTTTCACTAAACTCTGGAAAAGAAAGTAATTTAATAAAATCATATATAAATTCTTTTTCTTCTGGATGCTCAATATAATAATTAGCAAGTTTTTCTCCAGAACTAAATCCATGATGATACTTGCTAAGTAGTATTAACATGTATGTATCATGTTTTGTTTTTAACTCTTTAAGATATGTGATATCTGCTATTATTTTCTCAAATTTTTATTCCTTTTAAACCTTTATATTATAAAATACATAGAATCTTCTATAAAATCACCTCTTTTTCCCAGATCTTTTTTTGTTTTTTTGTAATTTATCGTCGATAATTGTTATTTTTCACTTCTTTTTCCTGAGAAGATAAATTGTAACTGTTATTAAAAATCCAACTCCTAAACCAACTAAAGTATAAGCTCCTGTATCTCCTGTCTTAATGCCTATTCCAATTCCTATTAGTAAACATCCAGGAATAAACCAAGCTTCATATTCTTTAGGACGGTTATGCCTATTTTTTAAGTGTTTTCTTAGTGTTTTTATGTGTTTTTTTGTCATTTTAGTCTCACTTTTAAGTTTTTGTTTGGTTTTTCTTGTTTATTTTTTAGTTTTTCTTGTTTTTTATCTTGTTATTTTCTAAACTGGATAATTAATCCTGCCATAGGATCTGTAAATGCACCATAAAACTTATGGCTCATTCCTACAAGCTGTTCTGCAAATGGATTTGGAAGCTTGCAAGAGCTCCAGCTGTATTTTGGTTCAGCAATAACTGGAGAAGAAGTACAGGGCACTATCTTTAAAAAAAAGGATAATGCACTAACTGCTAATCCTGCTATTAGACCTTTACTTAGAATTTTTTGAATTTGTAAGGTCATTCTTTATTCTCTTATAAATGCTTCTTTTTTAATTAAAACATATTAGTTTTTTTTGTATTTAAAGCTTATTATTTGAATTTTTAATGAATTTTTGGCTAAATCTGATTTTCTTATCAAAAAACGCGTTAAGGGGCTTTCTTAAGCGATTTTTGCTTAATTTTTAAGCGTTTTTTGCTTATTTATGTAGTGAAATCCTTAAGCGATTTTTGCTTAATTTTAGGGGAGGTATTCCACTTAAAAGATTTTGTGATTTTTTCTTGATTTTTATGGCTTTTTAATGATTTTTTAGGGTGTTTAAAGGTGTTTAAACAGGTTTTTTTTTGATTTTGAACAGGTATTTAAGAGGTTTTATTTTATTTTTTCTTTGATTTTTTAATTTTTTTAAAAATTTTTTTGTTTTTTTGATGTTTTTAATAAGTTATTTTTAGAGTTTTACCGACGAGGATTAAGATCTTCTAATTTCTTTGTGGAAACATTTATAAATATGATTTTTTTTAATATATTATGGGTTGGTTTTTTAGTAAAAAGGTTGAAAAAGAGAAATTTGACAAGTTTGAACGGGGTGTTCAAACAGGCTTCAACAGTATAAAAAAAGATATTAGTGATGTTAGTACATGGATTAAACACCTTGATTCTAATAATTCTAGACTAAATGATAAAATTTTTGAATTAAATGAAGAATTAACGACGATAAAAGATGAACTTGAAAATTTAAAAAATGTTCTTTCAATTGTTGGAGAGAGGCCAGTGTTTAAACAGAAACAAACAGTGTTTAATAAACAAACACTGTTTAAGGGTGTTTTAAACAGTGTTCAAACGGGTGTTCAAACAGTATTTTTGAACAATTTATCAACAACAGAAAGAGCAATTATTTTTGTTTTATTAAATTCAGATATGAAATTAAGTTATGCTGATCTAGCTGCTATGCTTGGAAAAAGAAAAGGAACAATTAGGGGTCAGATAAATAGTATAAAACAAAAAAGTGAAGGACTAATAGAAGAAGTTATAGCAGAGAATAATAAGAAAAGAGTATTTATTCCTGAAAAAGTTAGAGAGAAATTACTAAAACATAAGAATATGAGAATCAAGCATAAGAACAAGAAAAAAGCATAATTTGAGTGTGATTATAGGAAAAGTGAGTGTTTTATAATAAAAAACAATGTTTTATGTGTAAAATTATATTTAAAAACTAGAAAAGTGAGAGTTAATACATACAAAAACAAGTAAAAAACATTAATTTATGTGTAAAAATAGGGTTTTGTGTGTTATTTAAAGATAAAAATTAAAGAGGTGAGTGTTAGATTATAGTTTTTATGTTTAAATATATATTAAAAGAGAGAATTAGAATAAAACTCTTAAAAACCTTAAATTTGATGGTTTTAAGGCTTAATAAGGTTAAAATAAAGTATTAAAAGCCCTTAAAAACAAATGATAAATGTTTCTAAACCCGTTATACCGAATAAGTGTATTTTCAAAGCCTTAAATATGGAAACCTTCTGAAATAGCTAAATTTATAGGTTTAAAGCTCTCTAAGCTGGATTATATTTGAAAGTGTAGCTATTTTTTTAAGTTCTGAAGATATAGATAAAATTATCTTTTTATTAGCTATTTTGTGTTTTTTAATAGGAATTCCTTTGTTTATCATCCTTTGAACATAATCTCTTATAGAACTTTCGCTTAATTTAAGAATTAAAGATATTTGTTTATAAGATGTATTATTTGGATCTTGTTCTTCTAGTTGATATATTGCAGAGAAAACTGCCATTTCTTGAGGTGTAACTCTTTTAAATTTTAATCTAATTTCTTTTTTTAATCTATCTAAAGAGTCTAAAATTTCAGAAGCTTCTTGGATATTTTTTTCAATATTTACTTCTTTAATTGGTTTTGTTATTTTAAGAGGTATTTCAGGTATTCCGCTTAAATTATGTGTCGAATTGTCTGTCTGTCTGTCTGTCTGTCTGTCTGTCGAAGCCCCTTGATTTCCTATGGAGATACCTAAATTTGGGGGTTTTAACCCCTCTACTTCCTGTGGAACTGTCGAAGTTTGTGTCGAAGTCGCAGGATGTGTCGAAGTTTTGTGTCTAAGTGTCGAAGTCTGAAAATCTGCTAAAAATTGCTTAATTTCTAAGATTTCTTGCTTTAATTCATATATTTCCTCTGCTAAAAAATCTATATCTTGCCTAACTTTTGCAAATGCCTCTTTTAATTGTTCTTTTTTCATTTTAAGAAATTTAATTTTCTTTGTCCAAGCTTGTCTTTTTTTAAAAAGAAAGATTATATTTAAAGATTATTGAGATTGTTTTGAATGATATACATCATATACTTTATTGCTTAATCTCCATTTTATTCTTCTTGTAAAAGTCTTCCCTTTTTTACTTTTTCTAATAGGAATTACAAGACCCTTTTCTTTTAATTTAAAAAGCAATTTTTTAATAAATTCTTCATCTCTTGCAATTTCTCTTGAAATTTCTGCTGTAAAAGGTTGTTTTGGAAAGCTATGATAAAGAAATGAAATAATCTGTTCTGCTATCTTATCTTTTTTTTCTTGGCTAAGTCTCATTTTTATTCTCTCTTTCTAATTTTAATTTTTTAATATTTCTATAACTATTTAATATGTAATCTTCTTTTTTAACTTATTCTTCTCTTCTTTAAAACTCTATATTTTATAAGATATAATTTGTTTGAATCAATCTTATTACAAAATACCAAATAAGTTTTTAAACTTGCTGATGTTTATTATTGCATGAAAAAAACAGGTGTGAAAAACAAAAAGAAATTTTTTAGTAAAAAAGTTAAAAAAACTCTTCCTTATCAGTTGTTAATGATTTGTTTAATTGTTTTGGTTATCTTGATTTTAATTTGGGTTGTTTTATTTATTTTTGGTAAAGTTTCTTATTTTCCAAAAGATAAATTGTTAGAAGGAGAATTAGGTACTTTAAAATGGGATTTTACACAAGATAAGACTGAATTAGAAATCTTGAATTATTCTCTTGCAATTGATAATCAAACAATTGATGTGAATATTAATTGGACTTCTGGGATGGGGGAAGATTTAAGAGGTATTTTTATTGATTTTGTTGGAATAGAAAATAGTTGTAATTATACTGAAAATACAGATCTTCCTGTTTTTGGAATAAATAAAACTTATATTATAGATTATGCACAAACAGATTGTAATGAAAGTAGTTTTGAAAATATTACAAGTATTAGTGATATTTTGGTTTATGCTCAGATAAACATTCCTTTAACTCAAACAAGTTTAATTGAGAATATAACCTTATATAGTGAAAAAGAAGATAGTTTGATAAATATTCTTGATTTAGATGATTATTTTAATTGTTTAGAAGAAATTGATTTTAGTCATACTGAAGACCCTAATAATAACTATATTATGCTTCAGATTAATGAAACAACTAATTTGATTAGTTTGATTATTGGGGTTGGTTGGTATGGTGTTCAAAAATTTAATTTAGAAGCAAGTTGTGATGGGGATGTTTTAAATACCAGCACTAGTGGAGAAAATATGAGTTTTTTCATAATTTTTATTAAAGGAGAAAGACCTATCATAAATAATGAACCTGAGTTTTTAAATAGTAGATGTGGTCATTTAGAATGGGATATAAATACAAATTATCTTATTGATTTAGACAGATGTTTTAATGATGAGGAAGATGATGATTTAGAATTTAGATATAGAAACAGAAGTAATAGTCATCTTACTATTGAATTAAATGATGATGATTTAGAATTAATTCCAGATGATGATTGGTTTGGAACTGGTTCTTTTTATGTTTATGCTAATGATTCAATAGAAGAAGGTTCTGGGACTATTAATTTTGAGATTTTAAAGGTAACTACAAATAGTGACCCTACTACGACCCCTCTTTCTTCTAATATTTTAAAAATAAAATCTTCTAATCCCTCTAGCTCTAAAATTAATATTTTTACAAATAAAACAAAAAGATTTTCAATAACTGCTCAAAATTATGATAATATTAAATGGTATTTAGATGGGGTTTTGATTAAACAAGGAAGTTTATCTTATAATTTTAAAGATGAAGGTGTTGGGGATTATTTAATTAAGGTTGAAATTGATAATGGCACTACAAAAGATTCTAAAACTTGGAATTTAATTGTTGAAGATGAGGATTATGTTGAAGAAGGTTTGTTTGAGGTTGGAGAAGTAATTTTTTATTTAATTATAGGAATTCTTTTAATTATTATCTTTTTGTTTTTGTGGTTGTTTATTGCTGAAAAAAATAGCAGAAAAAGAAAAATAAATTATATTGGTTTTGGTGTTTCTGGAAGAAATTAAATAGTTCTAAAATTTAATGATTTTTAATTTTATTGCGTATTGGCATTAATCCTCGGCATTGGAACATGTAATGGAAGATTTAATTCATCTTCAAGGTTTAATGCTTTAATATTGCATTTACTCATAATAAAATTAAATAAAGAAACTTTTGTTTCTTCTGGAAGTTTTTTATCTTTCCAAGATTTTAAGAATTTTTTTGTTTCTTCTTTATCAACCATAAGAATTAAATAACCTTCTAAATTTAATTTTGCAAAATCTGGGTCATAAGTTACATTATAATTAAATTTAATTTTGATTGCATCTCCATCTGAAAATGGAACTTTTTCCTTAGAAACATTACTAATATCTATGTTTTGTTTTACTTCTAATTTTCCATCAAACTTTTCTTCTCTTTCAACTAAAATTTTTGTTAAATTAAAACCTATAATTTGCATATGAATTTATATAATTTTGAGTTTTTAAAGATTATTGTTTAAAAGAATTAGAATTATTGTTTATTTTTAAGAGATATATTCAAATAAATAAATGTTTTTACATCAAATCTTCTTCAGAAACCACTATAAAATCACCTATTGCAATTATAGCATTGTAAGATATAAGGATTTCGCCATCTTTAGATCTTTCAAGATTAAGTTGTTTAGAATATGGTGTAGAATCTTTAATAAGAATATGTATTAATTCCCCTGTTCTTGTTTCAAAAGTTATATCTTTAACAATCCCTAATTTTTTACCTTCTTTTGTAACAACAGGCTTTCCTAATACTTCTTTGTGGGGTTTTTTATTAATAGTCATACTTAGAATATAAGTAAAATCTTTATAAAGTTTTCTGTGGTTTGGCAGATGTATTTAGTATTATTATATTAGAAATTTATATTAAAAACTATAAGGCCCCCCTTTGATTTCGTTTGGAAAGATTTATAAAAGAATTTTAAGTTTTTTTGTTTTTTGTTTTTATTTATAAAGTTTTATATATTATATTATATATATTAGAGTAGCATATTGAATATATTATAAAGAATATGTTGTAATATATGTTTTTTAATATATAATCAGAAATTTATTATATAAAATATATTTTCTTTTGTTTTCCATAAGAAAGAAAGGTGTAGGGTATTTGTTATAATTTTATAGTTGTAAATTTGTTTATTTTTGTGATTTTCGGCGAGAATTTGATGAATTTTAAAATTGTTCCACAAGAAAAAGGGGTGATGATTATTTTGTATTAGGCATATATTTATAAAAGGTGATTAATTTCTTTTCTAATCTTAATTTAAAAAAGTGGTTTAAATGAGGTGAATAAAGTGAATAGTTTAGATAAAATATTTGATTCTGTAAAAGATAGAAGTTTATTTAAAAATAAACAAATACTTCAATCTAATCATTTTCCTGGAGAGATTTTACATAGGGAAAAACAAATTAAACATATTGCTTCTATTTTAGCCCCAAGTTTGTTGGGGGAGAAAACTAGTAATCTTTTCATTTATGGAAAAACTGGTTGCATTTCTGGAGATAGTTTAGTTTATACAAATAATGGCTGGAAGTTAATAAAATCAGTTGATAATGAAAAAGATAAAGTTTTAAGTTTTAATTTAGAAACTAAAGAATATGAATGGTCTGATTTTATTTTTTTAAGATTTCAAAATAAAGATAAACTTTTAAAAATAACACTACATAATGGGCAAGAACTTATTGTTACTAAAGATCACCCGTTACTTCTTGAAAATATGAAATGGGTAAAATCTGATGAATTAAAATTAAATGATGAATTAGTTATAGGATATAACCTTCCAAATATAAATAAAAAAGAGATATCTTTGAGATTAGCAAGATTATTGGGTTTTATTATTGCTGATGGAAGTTTAAATAAAAGAGAAAAAAGGCTTAAAGATTCTAGAGGATATTGGTATAATTCAAATAAACAAAGATGCAGGTTTTTTAGTGTGGATAAAGAATTATTAGATTTAGTAAAAGAAGATTTAGGTTATTTGTTTAAATGTACCCCTCAAATAATTTATCCTAAAAACAGATGTGAACATGTTAATGTTATTTCTCAAGAAGTTTGTGGTTGTTTGAATAATCATGGAGTTCCTTTTGGAAAAAAATCTTCTATTGTTCAAATCCCAAAAATGATTTTAGAATCCTCTAATATTATTCAAAGGGAATTTTTAAGAGCTTTATTTTCAGGAGACGGAACTGTTAGTCAACATACTTATATGATAGAATATTATTCAAACTCAAAAAAATTATTACAACAAATTTCTTGTTTGTTATATCAAGAAGGAATAGTTTGTAAAATAAGAAAAAAAATTGCTAAGTGTAATGGAAAATTGTTTGATTCATTTAGATTGTATATTAGCGGACAAGAAAATTTAGTTAAATTTTATAATAAAATTGGGTTTTATAGTATTCAAAAACAAAGAAAATTGGAAAAAATGTTAGCTAAGTATATAAAAAATATGGATTTTTATTGTAAAAATTATTGTATTTCTAAAATCATTAAAATAAAAGAGGTTTATGAGGGATTTGTTTATGATTTAACAGTACTTAAAAATCATAATTTTATTGCCAATGGCTTTATTTCCCATAATTCAGGCAAAACACTTTCTGTTCAACATGTTGCTAATGAACTTTCTAAAAGGGCCAGAGAGAATAAAATTTTAAGAATAGAATATTTAAATTGTAAATTAAAAAAGGTTGCAGATACAGAATATAGAATTTTAGCAGAATTAATTAAAAAGCTTGGAGGAAGTGTTCCTGCTACGGGTTTACCCACAGACCAAGTTTATTTAAGATTTTTAGAAATTTTAGAAAAAAGCGATGAGAAATTATTTATTTTAATTTTAGATGAAATTGATCAAGCTGTTAAAAAAATTTCTGATGAATTTTTATATAATTTAACAAGATTAAATTCTGAGTTAGGAAATATTCAAATAATTGTTGTTGGGATTAGTAATGATTTAAGGTTTTTAGATATGATTGATCAAAGGGTTAAAAGTTCTTTGTCTGAAGAAGAGTTGGTTTTTCCTCCTTATAATGCATTACAATTGCAGGATATTTTAAGAAAAAGAGCCCAAGAGTCCTTTAAATCAAGAGTTGTTTCTGAGGGAGTTATTGCTAAATGTGCAGCCTTTGCTGCAAGAGAACATGGAGATGCTAGAAGGGCTTTAGATTTGTTAAGAGTTGCAGGCGAAATTGCTGAAAGAGAAGCAAGTTCTAGAATTAAAATCGAACATATTGATATGGCTAATGACAAAATTGAAAGGGAAAAGATTTTAGAAATAATT
Organism: Candidatus Pacearchaeota archaeon; assembly: GCA_017609795.1. Classification (GTDB taxonomy): domain Archaea; phylum Nanobdellota; class Nanobdellia; order Pacearchaeales; family GW2011-AR1; genus ARS1285. Next base: position 10,837 of record JAFCDH010000007.1, read on the forward strand.
GAAACTGCACCTAAACAATTTCAATTAATTTTGTTTTCTGTATTTGCATTAATTGGTAAAAATAAAAAAAGTATTTTTACAGGAGATATTTATGCTTATTATCAGAAATTATGTGTTAAAGCTAAAATAGATGTTTTAACTCAGAGAAGAGTTAGTGATATTTTAGCTGATTTTGACATGTTGGGTTTAATTAATGCAAGAGTTATTAGTAAAGGAAGAATGGGAAGAACCAGAGAGATTAAATTAGCAATACCAGAGAATATTCTTATTAAATGTAAAGAAAGTTTGAATGAATCTTTGGGTTTTTGAAATTAAATACCTTAAACACTAATATCTTGAAAAATATAATGAGAAACTTTACTGAGATTAAGAGGGTTATGAGAAACTTGAAAAATCTCAGATAAGATCTCTTGATTGAGTTTGTAAAGATATGAGGAGAATAAAACAAAAATGGCTATAAATATAATTAAATTGTTTATAGAAAAAGGGTTTCTTTTAGATGGGGAAATGTTAGATTTTTTTAAAGAATTAAAAGATGAGGATGTTGCCAAAGAGATAATAAATAAAATTGCAGTTGTTTCTCAACAAAAATTAATCACTAAAAATTTAATTAATGAAAACATTGAAAAAATTAAACCAATACTTTTTGAATTAGATGTTGAAAAGAAGAAGATTATAGAAAAGTTTTTTGTTAATGTCTCTATTTCTGTAGAAGTTAAAAAAGAAACCATAATTGCTAAACCTGATGAAAAAAATAAAGAAAATAAATTAGATGTTAAAGTTTTATCTTCCCCATTAGTATCTTCTCAAAAATTAACTGTTAAAGATTTTGTTAAGAATTTTAGAAATAGATATAATTTTTTAAAAACAATTTTGCAGCAAAATCCTAAATTAGAAGGTTTAACTTCTATTGATAAGATTGGAGGAAACAATCATGGTTTTTCTATTATTGCTATAGTTTCTAAAAAATCAATCACGAAAAACAAAAATATTATTTTAGAAGTTGAGGATTTGACAGGAAAGATTAAACTGTTAATTAATCAAAATAAACAAGAGATTTTTGAAAAAGGCAAAGGTATCCTTGTAGATGATGTTATTGGTTTTAAATGTTCTGGAACAAGGGATTTTTTGTTTTGCAATGATTTGTTTTATCCAGATTGTTTTTTAAAAGAAAAACATAAAATAGAAGAAGAGGTTTATGCACTTTTTACTTCTGATTTTCATATTGGCTCTAAGAATTTTTTAGAAGAAAGTTTGAATAAATTTATTGATTGGTTAAATGGAAAGGGGGCAGATAAAAACCAAAAAGATATTTTAAAGAAAATTAGATATTTATTTGTAGTAGGAGATTCTGTTGATGGGGTTGGTGCTTATCCTGGGCAAGAAAAAGATCTTAAAATTAAAAATGTTAAAGATCAGTATCAAAAATTAGCAGAGTTTTATAAAAAGATTCCTAAATATATTAACATTATTCAGTGTGCTGGTCAGCATGATGCAGTTAGAGTTGCAATACCTCAGCCCCCTATTGGAAATGAGTTTACAGAACCTTTACTTGAAATTGAGAATTTATATTTAGTAAGTAATCCTAGTTTAGTAGAAATAGCAGGTAGTGAAACTATGTCTGGAATAAAAGTTTTAATGTATCATGGTGCAGGAATTATTCCTTATGTTATAAATGAGATTGAAGAATTAAGATTAAGTAATGCTCAATCTACTCCTGCTAAAGCGGTTAAACATTTGTTAATGAGAAGACATCTTGCCCCTTGTCATGGAGGTTTTGTTTATATTCCTAATTCAAAAGAAGATTTTATGTTAATAAAAGAGATTCCTGATATTATAACTACTGGAGATTTACATAAGTCAGATGTAGATAAGTATAATAATATTTTGATAATAGCTAATTCTTGCTGGCAAACTCAAACTGCATTTGAAGAAAAAGTTGGAAACCAGCCTGATTTATGTAAGGTTCCTATTTTAAATTTAAAAACAGGAGCAATTAAGATTTTGGATTTTGAGTGATTCAAAATCCAAGGGGGGTAAAGATGAAAATAATAGATAATATTTATGGTGAAGAGGAAATCAATGAACAAGTTTTAATAGATTTAATTAATTCTCAAGAAATTCAGAGATTAAAAGAGATTTCTCAGTTTGGTCTTCCTGAAAGATATTATCATATTCCTGTTTTTTCTAGATATGAACATTCAATAGGTGTTTTAATTTTATTAAGAAGATTAGGTGCTAATTTAGATGAGCAAATAGCAGGATTATTACATGATATTTCTCATACAGCTTTTTCTCATGTTATAGATTGGGTTATTGGAGATCCCACAAAAGAAGATCATCAAGATAATATTTATAAGGAAATTTTAATTAATTCTAAAATTCCTAGGATTTTAGAGAATCATGGTATGAATCATAATAATTTTTTGGTTTTAGAAGATTTTTCATTACTTGAAAGAGAAGCTCCGAGTTTGTGTGCTGATAGGATTGATTATTCTTTAAGAGAATTAGTTAATATTAATGGGGAGAGGGTTAATTTTTTAATAAATGATTTAAAAAATTATAATAGACAAATTGTTTTTGTTTCTAAGGAAACTGCTAGGATTTTTGCTAGAAAATATATAAATTTACAAAATAATCACTGGGCAGGAACTCAAGCAAGGGCAAGATATTATTTACTTCGAGAAATTTTAAAAGAAGCTCTTGATAATGAAATTATTTTTGTTACAGATTTTAAAAAAACAGATGAGGAAATTATAAGTAGGTTAATTGATAGTGGAAATTCTTCTATTATAAATCAATTAAATTTATTAAAAAAACAAATATTTTTTAAAGAAGATGAAAAAGGAATTCCTTTAAGAAAAAAATTTAGATATGTTGACCCTGAGATTTTGATAGGAGAAAAAATAAGGAGATTATCAGAACTTTCTGAAGAGTATTTTAATATCCTGGAAAGAGAAAAACAAAACTTAAAAATTGAAAAAAGGATTGTGATTTTAAAATGAACACCAAACAATACTTTGAATATTTGAGCAAAGAAATTCAAAAGAATTATGATATTGCTCAAAAAGCTAGAGCAAAAGGATTAGATCCTGTTGATGAAGTTGAAGTTCCTCTTGCCTTAACAATGGCTGCAAAAGTTGTTAAATTAGTTGCTACTTTGTATCCTCAACTTGATAGAGAAGATATTGTTAATAGGATGTTAGATTTAGAAGAGAAATATGGAGCTTTAGATGCAAGTGTTAGTTTTACTATTGCAGAAGAAATTGCTAAAGAAAAATATTGTAAGTTCGAAAATCAATTAGACGCAATAGATGCAGGAATTAGAGTTGGTTTTGCATATACTACTTTAGGGGTTGTTAGTTCTCCAATTGAAGGATATACTGGAATTAAAATAGGAAAAACACAAAAAGGAGAGACTTATATTAAAGCATTTTTTTCAGGTCCGATTAGAAGTGCAGGAACTACTGCAACTTGTGTTGTTCTGATTTTGATTGATTATTTAAGACAAGTGTTTGGTTATGCAAAATATGATCCTGTTGAAAAAGAGTGTAAAAGAATTGTAACTGAATTATATGATTATCATGAAAGAGTTACTAATTTACAATATCTTCCTACTGAAGAAGAAGCTTATTTTATTGCTAAAAATCTTTGTATTCAGGTAGCAGGAGATCCTACTGAAAAAAAGGAGGTTTCAAATTATAAAAATTTAGAAAGAGTTGAATCAGATTTTATTCGAGGGGGTTTTTGTCTTACTTTAGGTGAAGGACTTGCTCAAAAAGCAGCTAAGGGTTTAAGAATTTTAAGGGGATTGCAAAAAAATGGTTTTAAAATAAAAGATTGGGAATGGTTAGAAGATTATATTAAGTTGCATGAAAAAAGAGAAAAGGGCAAAGCAGATGATAGCCCAACTTATATTAAAGATTTGGTTGCTGGAAGGCCTGTTTTTGGACATCCTGGAAAAGGTTTTAGATTAAGATATGGTAGGTCTAGAGTTTGTGGATTTTCAGCAGTTTCTGTTCATCCAGCTACAATGGCAATTACTAATGATTTTATAGCTATAGGAACTCAATTAAAAGTTGAAAAACCTACTAAAGGCTGTGTTGTTACATGCTGTGATTCAATTGAGGGACCTGTTGTTAAACTAAAAAATGGAAGTGTAAAAAAATTAGAGGATTATCAAGAAGTTAAAGAGCTGTATAAGGAGATTGAAGAGGTTATTTATTTAGGAGATATTTTATTTCCTTTAGGAGATGTAATAAACAGAAATGCTGTTTTAATTAAGCCAGGATATGTTGAAGAATGGTGGGGGTTGGAATTGGAAAAGGCTGTAAAAGAAGATAATTCTACTAATAAAAAAACTAATAATATTAAACTTAAACAAGAGATTGTAGAGGGAGATGAAGTAAAAAGATTAGGAAGTGAGAAAATTTTAGATATTGAAGATAAAGATTATTATAATATTAATTTGGATAAATCAATTGAGCTATCTTTAAAATATAAGATTCCCTTACACCCTAATTATATTTTTTATTGGACACAAATAAATTATAAGCAGTTTTTAGGTTTTATTGATTGGTTTAATCATTCTAGGGTTCATGAAGGTAAAATATTGTTCCCATATAATAAAAGTGAAAAAGAAAGATTTCAAGTTGGAAAAAGAACCTTGGAATTATTGGGAATTGAACATATTATTAGTGTTGAAAATGTTGTTTTAGATGAGGTTAATACTAAGGCATTATTAATTAATTTAGGGTTTGAAAAGGATTTTAATGGAGACTTAGATATTAAATTTGATTTTAAGAACCAAAATAAGGTTTTAGAAATTATAAATAAATTATCTAAATTTAAGATTAAAGATAAAGCAGGAGAATTTATTGGAAGTAGAATGGGGAGGCCTGAAAAAGCTAAACTTAGAAAATTAACTGGAAGTCCTAATGTTTTATTTCCTATTGGTGCAGAAGGTGGGAGATTTAGAAGTGTTAATGAAGCTGTGGAAGTTGGGACAGTCAAATCAACTTTTCCACTTAATTATTGTGAAAAATGTGAAAGAGAAAGTGTTTATAGGATTTGTGAAGATTGTGGAGAAAAAACTATTAAAAAGAATTTTTGCAATTTATGTTTTAAAGAAATTAAAGGAGAAAAATGTCTTGTTCATGATAGAGGAAATAATTTTAAAGAATCAAGAATTGATATGAAACATTATTTTGAAAGAGCAAAAGAAAAATTAGGTTTTGGAAAATATGAGGTTCCTGTTTTAATAAAAGGAGTTAGAGGAACAAGTTCTGAAGAGCATAGTTTAGAAAATTTAGCAAAGGGGATTTTAAGGGCAAAATATAGTTTATGTGTTAATAAGGATGGCACTGTTAGATATGATATGACTGAATTGCCTTTGACTCATTTTAAACCAAAAGAAATTGAAGTGAGTGTTGAAAGATTAAAAGAATTAGGTTATGTTAAAGATTATTTAGGAAAAGAATTAAAAAATAATGAACAGATTTTAGAATTAAAACCTCATGACATACTTTTACCTTGTAATGATTTAGCAGGTGATGAAAAAGGGGATAATGTTTTTGTTAATGTTGCTAATTTTATTGACGAGCTTTTGATTAAGTTCTATAATTTGTCTGCTTTTTATAATGTTAAAAAAAGAGAAGATTTAATTGGAAAGTTGGGTGTTTGTATGGCCCCTCATAATTGTGCAGGTGTTATTTGTAGAATAATTGGTTTTTCAAAAGTTCAAGGATTATTAGCTAGTCCTTATATGCATGCAGCTATTAGAAGAGATTGTTTTGATTATGATACTTATATTTTAGTAAAACAAGGAGGAGTTTGGAGAAATGTTAAGATTGGAGAGTTAGTTGAAAAATTAAATCCAAAAAAGATTGTAGATAATTATGGTACAAAAGAGATAAAAGTTAAAGGTTTTGAAACAATTGGGTTTGATGGAAAAAAATTAACAAAAATTAAAATTAATAATTTTACAAAACACACTAAGATTCCTATGTTGGAAATAAAAACAGCATTAGGGAAAAAGATAAAGGTTACTGAAAATCATAAATTTTTAGTTGATGGGAATTTAGTAAAAGCATCAGATCTTAAAAAGAGAGATTGTTTAATGATAGCTAGTGAAGTGAAAGTAGGACATAAAAAATTCATAAAAGATCCTATTGTTTCTATTACTCTTCTTGGAGAGAAAGAGAGTTATTGTTTAAATGTTGATACTGAAAACCATTTAGTTGTTGCTAATAATATTATTACAAAGAATTGTGATGGTGATGAAGCAGCAGTTATGCTTTTAGCAGATGTTTTAATTAATTTTTCTAAAAAATTTCTTCCAGCACATAGGGGTGGAACTCAAGATGCACCATTAGTTTTAAATGGGCAAATTCGCGCTAAAGAGGTTGATGACCAAATTTTGGATTTTGAATTAGTTGATAATTATCCTTTAGAATTATATGAAAAGGCTGAAAAAAAATTACATTCTTCTGAAGTTGAGATTGAGATGGTTAAACAAAGATTAGCAAGAGGAGAAGACACTTTTATTAATACAGGATTTACACATAATACTTCTGATTTTAATCAAGGAGCAACTTGCAGTAGTTATAAAACTTTACCTACTATGAAAGAAAAAGTTGAGGCTCAGATGGATTTGTGCGTTAAATTAAGAAGTGTTGATGAGGGAGATGTTGCTAGGCTTATAATTGATAGACATTTTATGAGAGATTTAAAAGGAAATTTAAGAAAGTTTTCACAACAAGCATTTAGATGCACTAAATGTAATGAAAGTTATAGAAGGCCTCCTTTAAATGGTAAATGTGTTTGTGGTGGAAATATAATTTTTACAATTGCTTATGGAAGTATTGTAAAGTATTTGGAACATGCTTTAGAATTAACTAGAAATTATAATGTTCCAGATTATATTCATCAAGATTTAATTTTAACAAAAAGATACATTGAAAGTATTTTTGGCAAAGATAATGAGAAGCAGGAAAGTATTGGGAAATATTTTTAGGATTGTGAATACTGGTAATGTATGAAATGTGATGATTTGAAC
>JAFCDH010000057.1 GCA_017609795.1 Candidatus Pacearchaeota archaeon
ATATTTAATGAAAAGACAACATTTTACAGAAGAACCATTATTCAAACTTAATGGATATGTAGTTCCATATAAATGTTTTAAAAGAAATGGAGTATATCATTATAAAGTATTATGTAGATGCAGAAAAGCATATATAGTTCGTAGACAAGATATTATGAGTAATATCTGTTGTAGTTACTGTCATAAAAATAAAAGAGGAAGACCTACTGAATTTATAAATGTAAGACATAGTAAAGATACTATAAAGGCATTAGATGTTTTATATGAAAATGGGCTTATAAATATCAAAAAATTAGAACATATAATAAGAATATAAAAACCCAACTTAGGTATTAATCCTAATGTTGAGCTTCTATTTTTTCAAACTTAGTCTTAGTTTTTTCTTAATTCTAAATCAATATTCTTTCCAAGTACCTTTTTAAGATGAGCTTTGATAGCTTTTTCATCAGCTTTTATTTTTGGATCACTACCTGTTCTACCATCTTCAGTTCTCCATTTAAGAACACCATCTTTACCAATACTAGCAGAAACAAATACCTTACTTCCTTCAGTAAGCATTTTTTCATATGCATTCTGAATTCTACTATTCTCATCTGTTGCGTTAAAATCCATGTTTAGTCTATCAGGATATAATCTGTCATTCATAATATAATTCTCCTATCCCATTTCTCCAATTTTTTTCAATGTTTCCTTGTTTCTAAGTTCCGAATGATCACCCTCTGAATCAACAAACCAAAACTTTTTAGATTTATCTTGGTACACATAATCAACTCCGGGCATATAACCACCAAGACCATTAACCTTGATTTTCTTCATTCCTTTTAGGAATTTCTTTTATGCTGTATTTATTTTCTTTCCTTCAGTAAGCATTTTTTCATATTCACTTTGAATTTTAGTATTCTCATCTGTTGCATTAAAATCCATATTTAATCTTTCAGGATATAATCTATCACCCATAATATTTTCTCCTATTAAAGTTTTTTTAAATTCTTTGTATCTTCTTTGTTAATCATAAGATGTAAAACCCTACCTGCTGCTTCTACTATAGACCAAACTTCAGGGCCTGCTGTATGAGATTTAGTATGCATTACCCAAAATTTACCACTATCTCTATCTTTTGTAATTTGATAGTCACCATATACTTTAATAGTATTACCACCACCTTCACCATTCATAAATTCATCAGTAACATTTTTATTTATTTCTTTTTCAACTTTTTTAACAAGTTCACTTCTAAATTTATAATCCAATTCAACAAAAATAAAAGTATTACCACCTGCTAAAATTGATCCTGTAGCTTGATCTCTTTGATATGATTCTTTACCCCTACCAATTTCTTCAATCTTTTTCATAAATGGTAATGCTTTAGCACTTTTCAAAGAAACGGTAACAGAAGAACTTGTACCACCATGTCTTGCTTTTACAGAAACATCTCTATTGGTAAGTTTAAATTTCTTTTTAAGAACTTCACGAATTGCTGTTGCTTCTTCTTTACCTTCATTCATTAGCATATTTTCATATGCTGATTGAATTTTTTCATTTTCTTCGAGACCCGATGGATTTCTGTTTATTTTATCTTCATATAATGTCATATCAGTTATCCTATATTTTTTTCCCAATTAGTTCCAAATCTCTTGGTGGAATATTGTGTTTATTATCTTTTGCTACTTTCTTAACTTTCTTAAAATAATCTCCAAAGTAAGCTATAATCTTATCATGTGGGGCAGTTTTCTTTCTCCATCCAATCTTTTTACTTCCATATGCCATATGGGAACCTTCTTCAGCATTTACCGTTAATGATCCCCCTGATGAAAGTTCAGCTTCTATCTTATCCTTTATAAAATAACCATCTGTAAATGCATTCCATCCAATCATCCATGTAGAAAACAATGGGTCATTTTGTATAATACCATTCTGCCATTCAGATTTATTTTTACCAAGAGCAAATTGCAAGAATATAGAAGAACCTAAATTCTTAGAAGCTCTTGCTACAACATGTGAAGTAGGAAATGATTTTTTAATTGTACCTTCTAATTTCTTAATGAAATCATCTACAGTCATACTAGATGATTCCATTAATACTTTATGATAAGCTTCAAAAATTCTCTCATTCTCATCTTGATCATTTACTTCTCTTGTTATTTTATTCTCATATAAAGTCATTATTTAATCCTTAACTTTTAATCCCTTTTAAGTCATTTAAAAGCTGTTGTAAATTTTTGGAATGTTTTGATCTTAATATTCCCTCTTTTACGAATCCTTCTACTGCATTTAAAGCATCTTTAACAAAAACTGTTGTTTGTTTCGCATTATAATTTCCCATACCTTCAGCAAGTCCATCAATAGTAGATAATAGATAATTAAAATATTCTACTTGAGCTTCTTTAATTTGATCACTTGAGGGGTCTTCTTTCTTACCACCGGGAACATCAAAAGTAGTACCTTCATATATACCATTAACCCATGAAGGATTATTAGAAGGATCAGTTACCAAATCCCATGTGATTAAATGAAAATCTTCATTAACATATCCATCATCATTTACTGTACCTAATCCTCTTGAACTAATACCCATCTGACCCTCTTTAACAAGAGTCTTAGCAATCTGACCCATAGGAGTATCAAGAATCTTGGCTTTACCATATAGATCATTTCCTCTCCATTCTAATTGGGTAGTTCTAAGAGCAATCTTATCAGGATTGACTTCAGGATTAGGTGGATGCCCTAATTCACCCCATAAGCATTTTTTACTAACCTTTTCCTGAACCTTTCCAACTTCACGTTCAAGTAAATCTTTTTTATAAACTCTCTTGTTGTTATTCTTTAGTTCAGCACTTGAAAAAATACCCACGGCATACAGTTCATTAGTTTTTTTATCTTCATGCATTTCAAAGTCATAACTCATTTCTGTTATTAGTTTTTTCATATTATTCATTTTTATCATATTCCTTTTTTTCTTTCTTGATCAACTATTCATCTCCCTTATCATCTCCCTTATCATCTTTCTTTTCAGGAGCAGGATTGATATCGTTTTTTAGTCCTACTTTATCTTTAATAAAAGTATCTCTTTTGGCTTCTATTTCTTTTTTAATAATTTCTTTTGCATCTACATATTCGTCATTTTCAAAATGATCCAATGCTTTCTTAATTTTTTCTTTATCCATTTTTTCACATTCTCCTTTTTATTTACCTGTTATTTTTTTAACCACATCTAAAGCTGATCCACTACCTGTTAATTTGATCTTCTTCTTCTTCCCTTTATAACTAACAGTTATTTCATTATCGAATTTTCCAATTGGTTTTATTCCATGAACTTCAATACCTGCATCTTTTAAAGCACCTGCCAAAACAGTTCCAAAAGTTCCTAATCTTTTTCTTTTTTTTCCGGGCATTTTTCCAATACTTCCAATTCGAGTTAAAAGATTTTCATCTAAATTTCCTTCACCTAAATATTTTTCTATTAAATCCATATGTTACATTCCTGCTGCTTTTCTAAATCTATCTGCATCAAAAGCAGGATTAGTGGTTACTAACCAAGCAAGAATATCCTCTTTCAATGCATCAAGAGTTTTAGCTTTTTTCATAGAATTAGCCAATGCTATGAAATGCTTTTTTGTCAATGTAGCTTCATTCATTTTCTCATCAGCATCAGTATCTAAGACTTCTTTATAAGCTTCATTTATTTTTTTATAATCATCCATTTTCATCATTTTTATCCTTCTTCTAAAATATCATAAATTCTAACATATCCATCTGTACCTTGACTTATACCATCTTTGAAATCTGGATAAATTAATTCATCCAACTCACCACCGCTAGGTGGATAAGATATAGCTCCACTTGG
>JAFCDH010000058.1 GCA_017609795.1 Candidatus Pacearchaeota archaeon
AAGTTCAATTAAAAATATGAATTCAATTGAATTAATTGGGTTTCGTAAAGAAGTTCAAATTGCTGCAGAGCTTTTATTAAATGAATTGCTTGGGTTAGATGTTTCTGTTAAAAGTATTAGTATTGGTTATGTTATTAAAGATACTGATGAAGAAGAAGAAATTACAATTGGGTTTTGATGTGTTTTTATTGCTTAACTAATAATTTTTGATTTTAGTATGTGATAATCTATATCTTTCCTTCTCTTTACTTCTTAAACTAATTTTTATCTTGTTATTTATTACTTAATTGATTTAACTCAGCTTTACCTCTTAGTTGTGTATAAGGTTTGGAGGAGGTTATTTTTTTAGTATCTGTAAATTATAAGAAGATATAAAGATGATGGGTTTGTTTTAGGAGAATAGAATTAGGTTATTTAGAAAATTTTTAAGTAGTGCTTAACAAAACATTTATAAACCATATAATACTTATAGCTATTATATGATATCTATATTAACAAGGCGTGAAAGAGAAGTTATTGATAAAAAACTTAAAGGTAAAAAGCTTTCTCAGCAAGATTCTAATTATTTAAGTAGATATGTTAGACCAAAATTAAAGGCTATACAGAAGATAGATGCTAAGGATTTGTTTGATAAACTTAAATATAATCAAAAAGCAAAAAGTATTGAGAGAAAAATTAAAAAAATTATTTTAAAGAATTTAAAGAATGTGGATTCAATTACTTTATATGGTTCTGTTGTTCAAAATAATTATAAAAATTATAATGATATAGATGTTTTAGTTGTTGTTAAGAGAAAGTTTTGGAAGAAATTAGGAGAAAAATATAAGAAAATTTTGGAAATAAAAAACAAAGCAAATAAGGAAGATATTAATTTGGATTTAGCAATTTATGATAAGAAAGCCTTTCAAAAATCCTATATTGGAAATATATCTTTGATTTATCAATTAAAAGATAAAAAAATAATTTATGGTAAATTTGATTTGCCTAGGAAAATAGATTTGTATAATGTTGATCTTCAGATGAAATTAGACTGGAGTGATATAGATGATATAAGACCGAGAGGAGTAGATATTTATAATGCTTTGAGGAATGTTGTTCTTGTAAGTCTTTTATTTAATAAAATTATTGATAATAAGAAATTAAAAGATTCTTTGAATAAACAAATAGGGGAGAATCTTATTCAGAAATTAAAAAACAATCAAGAATCTAGAATTGAAAGAAAAATAGCTTTGTATTATTTAAGAGAGTTATCAAAACAAATAAGAGAAAAATTAGGAGGTAATTTATGGGAAAAAATAGAATTATAAGGATTTTAGGAAATATTATTGGAAATATAGTTGTTCATAAGGTTCTTATTAGATATACAAATAAACCAGAATCAATACACCATTTAGAGAGAGAAGTAGATATTTATGGTGATGATACTTTGGATTTAGTGAATGAATTTAATTGGAATGAAAAAGATAAAGAATTAATTAAAGAAAAGATTTTTAAAAAATTTAAAAAAGATATGGAAAAGCATTATGGTGATGTTAATTATAAGAAAGAGGAAATTGAGGAGTTGATTAATGAAACAATGGAGGATTATTTTCTTTAGGAAGAGTTAACAATCTTTTAAAGTAGGTAAATAAAATGAGAATTGAGTTAAGGAGAGTAAAGTCTATCCTTTGGACCATACTCTTTTTGAAAGATTTGTATGATTAGGGATATTAAGGAAGCCCACTTCTTTAGGTGTGGGAGGGGTCAGGTAGTACCTAAACGCAACATTTATAAATCTGTTTGTAGTGGGTAAGGTATGTATCTGAATTAAATACTAATATCTTATAAAATATAAAGCAATGTAGATGTGAGATTAAGCTTTGAAAAATAAAAAAACAAGGCTTTATTGAGCTTGTAAGATATAAAAATAAATTTAGATTATTAAAAAATGTTTATAGTTAAAAAAACAATTTTAGGTAAAGATTATTATTATCTTAGAAAAAGCATTAGAAAAGGAGATAAAGTTATTTCTAAAAATATTGCTTATCTTGGCAAAGATAAGAAAAAAGCTGAAGAAAAAGCTAAGAAATTGATTGATGGTCTTGCTGAAAAACCAATATCTGATGAAACTAAGAGTTTTGAAGAGGAGAGTTCTCGGGGGATGAGAAATATTAGTAAATCAATGATTAATAAGAAAAATATTAAAAAAGAGTTAGATATCGAGGATTTAGCTAATTTTTGTAAGAAAAAAGGTTTTGTTTATGCTTCTGCAGAGATTTATGGAGGGTTAGGAGGTTTTTGGGATTTTGGTCATTTAGGTGTTGAAATGAAAAATAATATTAAAAAACAATGGTGGAAATTTCATGTTCAAGAAAGAGAAGATATTGTAGGAATTGATGGAGCAATAATAACTAATCCAAAGGTTTGGGAAGCTTCTGGACATGTTAAAAGTTTTATAGATATAGCTGTTATTTGTAAAAAATGTAATTATAAAACTAAAATTGATAAACATGAATTAGGAAAAGTTAGATGTGAAAAATGTGGTGGTGAATATGAAAATAAAGGAGAATTTAACCCAATGTTTTCTACTCAAATTGGACCAATTAAACAAGAATCTATAAAGAGTTATTTAAGACCTGAAACTGCTCAATTAATTTTTACTAATTTTAAACTGGTTCAGGAAAACTCTCGACTTCAACTTCCTTTTGGGATTGCTCAGATTGGAAAATCTTTTAGAAATGAAATTTCTCCTCGAGAATTTTTGTTTAGGTGTAGAGAATTTGAACAAATGGAAATTGAATATTTTATTTCTTCTAATATGAAATGCCCTTATATAAATGAAATTAAAAATATTAAGATTTTAGTTTATGATGAAAAAATGCAGAGTTTTATGAAAGAGCCTAAATTAATGAGTATTTATGATATTTGGAAAAAAGGAATTATAAAAACAGATTGGCATGCTTATTGGATTGCTAAAGAGTATAAGTGGTTTGTTGATTTAGGTGCTAATCCTAAAAAGTTTAGAATAAGACAGCATATGTCTGATGAAAAAAGCCATTATGCTGTAGATACTTGGGATTTAGAATATAATTTTCCAATGGGCTGGAGAGAATTACAAGGTTTTGCTGATAGAGGAGATTATGATCTAAAACAACATCAAGAATATTCTGGAAAAAATATGGAGATTATAGATAAGCAAGGCAAGAAGATTTTAGCACATGTTGTTTGTGAACCAAGCTTAGGAGTTGAAAGAGCTTTTTTGGTTTTTATGTTTGATAGTTATTTTTATGATACAAATAGGGGAAATATTGTTTTAAAATTAAATCCTAAACTTTCTCCAATAAAAGCAGCGATTTTTCCTATTGTCAAACAACCTAAGTATATTAAAATGGCTGAGAATATTGTTAAAGATTTGAAAAAAGAGTTTAATGTTATTTATGATAAATCTGGGAGTATTGGTAGAAGATATGCTCGGAATGATGAATCAGGAACTCCTTATTGTATAACTATTGACGATAAAAGCCCTAAAAATAAAGATGTTACTATCAGGGATAGAGATACAACCTTGCAAATTAGAGTTAAAGTTTCTGAATTAAAAGATGTTTTGAAAAAGTTAATTGATGGTGAAATTAATTTTAAAAAAGTTGGGAAGATTGTGAGTACAAGGGTTAAATTATAGAATAACAATCTTTAAAAATATAAGATGAAGCATTAAAATATGAAAAAAGACTCAAT
>JAFCDH010000008.1 GCA_017609795.1 Candidatus Pacearchaeota archaeon
TTATCTTATATTAAGATATAAGTTAAACAAAATAATATAACAAAATGCCATATGACATCATAATAGGAAGAGATAAAGAAGATAAAGAAAAATTTGGAAATAAAGGATTAATTTATCTTGGAAAAGGATATGTTACAATGGGAAATTACACTTCTCTTTCTAACAAAATTTGGTTAGATGTTGCAAAAAGCCATATCATCCTTATTGCTGGAAAAAGAGGTTCTGGAAAAAGTTATTCAATTTCTGTAATTTCTGAAGAATTAACAGATCTTCCAGAAGAAGTTAAAAAAAATATAGCCCCTTTAATTTTTGATACAATGGGTATTTTTTGGACAATGAAATACAAGAATGAAAAAGAGGGGGTATTATTAGATGAATGGAATTTAAAATCAAGAAATCTTCCAACTATTGTTTGGGCTCCTGCAGGTTATTTTAACGAATATGAAAAAAGAGGAATTCCAGTAGATAAAAAATTTGCCTTAGCAGTTTCTGAACTAGATATAGAAGACTGGCTTTCAATATTTGATTTGCAGATGACAGAACCAATTTCAGTTTTAATTCAAAAAATAATATCAGAATTAAAAAAATCAAAAGATTTTAGTTTAAATGATATAATACAAGAAATTAAAAAAGATAAAGAAACAGATGATAAAACAAAAAATTCAGCAGTATCTTTATTTAAAGCAGCAAAATCTTGGAAAGTTTTTGCTAAAAAAGATGAGAAATCAACAAAGATAAATGAATTAATTAAGGCAGGAACAACAAGTATTTTAGATTTATCAATATATTCCTCAACTTCAACTTTTAATGTTAGAGCAATGATAATTGGATTAGTTTCAAAAAAACTATTTAATCAAAGAATTTTAGCAAGAAAAAAAGAAGAAATAGAATCAATCCATCATGGTATTGATTCATCTTATAAAGAAAAGAAAGAAATGCCTTTAGTTTGGCTATTTTTAGATGAAGCGCATGAATTTCTTCCTCAACATGAAAAAACTCCTGCAACAAATGCTTTAATTCAACTTTTAAGAGAAGGAAGACAGCCAGGAATTTCAATGGTTTTAGCAACTCAACAACCAGGAGTAATTCATAGAGATGTAATGACTCAATCAGATATTGTCCTCTCCCATAGATTAACAAATAAAAAAGATTTGCAAGCATTAAATGAAATAATGCAAAGTTATTTATTAGAAAGTATTAATAAATCAATGAATTCTCTTCCAGATTTAAAAGGAAGCGCAATAATCCTTGATGATAATTCAGAAAGACTTTATCCTATAAGAGTTAGACCAAAATTCACTTGGCATGGTGGTGAAGCACCAAGTGCAGTAAAGGCTGAATCTTAATACTTTCAAAAGATAGAATTAATAATCAAAAAACTTATTTTTTCCCTTCACTTAAACATCTTCTAAAATAATTTCCTTCACCTTGATATTGTAAAGGTTCTGCATCCTGTTGATTTGCACAATCTAATTTATCACAACAAAGAACTCCTCTAAAAAGAAAAACATGTTCATCTCCTCCTCCTGTTTTAGTATGTTTTAGAAAATATCCACAATAAGAGTCTTTTTCCATTTTAAATTATTGATTGTATTAGTTTTTAAAGATTTATATTCTTTAATATTATTTTATTCTTAAATCCTATCAAGCTCAATCAAGAGATATTATTTAATTAGCTTAATCTAATCACCACATAGCATCATATTTTATAAAATTCCAATAAAGTCATAATCTTTTTCAAATTCACAAAACCTTAATTTCAATTCTATATCTAAACTTATAAGGAGCAATTTCTCCTGCTCGAACAACACGAATAATTTTTATTTTTCTTCTTAATCCTCTTGCTTCTTCAATCAGATCTTCTTTCAATTTCTTAACCTCATCCCTATTACAAAAACCATAATAAAAAATCTTGCTTCCTTTTTTACAAACACAAAGTCCTTGCTCTAAAAAACTATTTTTTAAATTAGGTCTAGCCATAATAACAACATCAAACTGTAAGGGAACCAAGTTTCCCTTAACAATCAACCCTCCTTTTTTTATCTTTTTCTTAACATCTCCTTGGATAATCTCAATCTTATCATTCATTTTATTTAATCTAAGATTTTCTTTAAAATACTTGCAACAATCTTTTCCAATCTCAATACCAACATTCTTAGTAGGTTTGCTTATTTTTTGAATGATAATTGGATAAACACCAACACCAGCAAACATAACTAAAACTTTATCTTTCTTTTTTATTTTTTGGGCAATTGCTTTTCTTTCATTACTTAATCTTCCAGAAAAATAACAACTACTTACATCAAATTTAAATAAACAATCATTTTCCTTATGAAAAGTAATCAAATTTTTCTCTCCAGCAACATGCTTTACATTAATTGTCCTTAATCTTCCATGTACATTTCCAATCTTTTCCACAACAGTTTCAACACTAGGAATTTTCAATAGTTTTTTAGCTTGTGCTAATTTCTCTTTTTTACTTCTACCTTCTTTTTTAATTATTGCTATGTTGCCTAATATGTCACATGATGCCATTTTCTTTTAATTCTATATTATTATTCTAAAATTTTAATGTATAATAATGATTTGTTCTTCTGTCTTTTTAATTTATAATTTTAAAGCTTAATCTTATCATCTCCAACTCGTTATATTTTATAAAATATTAATTATTTTTTACATTTCCAAAATTTCCTTAACTTTAATTAAAAATTGTTCAGAATCTTCAATAGCAGATTCTGCATCTTCCCTTTTAGCTTCATAATCAAAACCATATAATGCTTCATGTCTTTCATTCCTATAATTTTCAAAAGAATTTAATAACTCTCGTGAAATTAAATGATTATATTTTTCATTTAAATATTCATAAACTGCAAAATGACTTTTCTCTTGTACTCCTTTTTTATATAAAAGTGCTCTCGCAGAATGAAACATACAAGTGTAAACAGAAATAATTACTTGATTAAAAAATTCACTTTGAAATAATTCTTTTGCTTCTTGAATCTTATTTTCAGCTATTTTTAATGAATTTTTCGTTTTTTCTAAATTAGGGGTTATTTTCCTAAGTAATCTTTTCTTAAATAAATCTTCAACTTTCATTTTGAATTAAAGGAAGAGCTCCTATTAAATTTATTCCTGAAGATATAACATCCTGATAAAAAGCTTTATTTAACTTAGATTGTTTTTTCCATTCAGCTAAAGTAAATTGGTGTATATTTAATTCTCTATCAAGTTTTTCTTGAATCTTACTTTGAATTTTTTTATTTAAACCAATACAAACCAAATCTAAATCACTATTTTCGTCATCCAAACCCTTTGCTACACTTCCAAATAAAACTACACTTAAAAAATTATTTTTTTCTAACTCCTTAATAATGCCCAAATCTTTAATTTTTTTTAATGAATAAGCTATTTTTATTTGTTTAAAAACAATATTATCTAAGTTAGCTTTAAAATACCTAAGATTAACCCTTCTTTCTTCTTTAATAAAATCTTCTTTTAAGAACAAATCTAAAAATCTTTGAGCACTATTTGGACTTATTTTCATTTTTCTAGAAAATTCTCTTAAATGTATTTCTTCATAAGGATTCTCTATAAAAAATTCCAAAGCTTTTAAAACAAGTAAATTGTATCCTTTTTTCATACAATTGTATGATTTATTGATATTTAAAGGTTTCTGCAAAGAGATTTATATTATAAATTAGGGAAGACAAATCTAACCCTAATTTTCTTTATTATTTATATCTTATAAATTCTATCAGCTTTAAAAAGCAGTAGCTTAGATATTTTAATTATAAATTAAAAATAAAAGAAGATTAAATTTAAATATTAATAAATACTAATTATAAGATAAAATGAGGTCGAAATTAAGTTTATTATTAGTAGTATATTTATTAGTTCTTCCATTAATTTCAGCTTATAGCTGGGGATTTGATTCACCTTTAGATGCTTTTAATAATGAATGGATGAAATTCACAGGAGTTTTAATTGTACTATCTTTATTAATATATTATTTTCTTAATAAAAAAACAGATAACACTGCCTTTTCATTAATAGTTGGATTTGGAATTGGTGCACTTTTAACAATTGCTTTAACAAAAAGAGGAATATTAGACGCCTTTTTAGAAGACACAATTGTTGACTGGATTTTAATTATAGCTGTAATAGCTGTCATTTTCTTTTTATTTTACAAACTTGCTTTTAGAGAAAATATATATGGGGAGAGAAGATTTTCATGGTTTGGTTTTATATTATTTTTAATTCCTGTTATAGCAATTCTCATTTTTGTAGATTTAGAAAGTATTTTACCAGAAGCCCTTATGTATGGACCTTTTGGGGATTTTATTGAATTGCTTAAAGGATTTTCAAACTTTGTTTTAATAGGATTAGGTATTGTTATTGTATATTTAGTAGTTAAAACAATTTGGAGAGGAACAAGAAAAGTAGGAAGGAGGACATGGAGAGGAGCAAAAGGTGTTGGGAGAGGTGTAAGAGGAATATACAGAGGGGGAAGAGCAGTAGGAAGAATAGGAAAAGGGCACAGGGATAGGAAAAGAGCATATAAACAAAGATTAACAGAAATGAAAGCACAAAGAGATGGAATTTATAGAAGACAACAATTAGCTAAAAAACAGCAAGAAGAACAAGAAAAAGCAAGAAAAGTTTTACAAAAACATAAAGAAAGAGCACAGGTAATAGCTAAAAAAAGAGCATATAAACAAAGATTAACAGAAATGAAAGCACAAAGAAATGGAATTTATAGAAGACAACAATTAGCTCAAGAACAACAAAGAGAACAAGAAAGAGCTCGAAAAGTTCTTGCAAAACAACAAGCAAAAGCTCAGGCAATTGCTAATAAAAGAGCAAGAAAACAAACAGAACAAAGAAAAAAAGAAATAAGAAAGCAAGAAGTTAAAAGACAAAAAAGAATTAGAGAAGCACAAGAAGCTTCTGGTTCAAGAAAATGGGCAAAAAGAAAAGAAATAACTGAAGAAGAAGCTCATAAAGAAAATAGACAACGAAATTTTAGAGAACAAGAAAGAGAAAGAGTTAAAAGAATTGAAGAAGCAAAATCTAGAAAGGAAAGAGAAAGACAACAAGCTAAAAAATATGCAGAAGCACAAAACAAAAAAAATTTAATTAGATGGAGATTAGAGGAAAAATATAAAAAAGAAAAAGAAGCTCAAACAAAAGTAAAAAGAAAAAAAGCTAAACAAATGAGTGAACTAGAAGAAAAAAGAGAAAAGAAGAGAAAAAAAGATTTAAGAAAAATAAATGAAAAATTAAAGGTTTTAGAAAAAGAAATGAAAACTTTAGAATTCTCTGGAGAATCAACAAAAACCTTAGAAAAAAGAAAATCAATACTTTTAGCACATCAACATAGATTAAAAAAATTTTCTCCAAGTAAAAGGAGTTGGAAATAACCCAAACCTTAAATAATCAGAAAACTTAATAGAAAAATAAAAAAGATGGACACACAAAAAACCCTAACAACAATACTAATAATCTCACTCTTAGCCTTGCCTTTAATCTCAGCATATAGTTGGGGAGGAGGCTCTTGGGGTTATCGTTCACCATTAGATTATTTAGAAAATGAATGGGTAACATTTACAATCTTATTTTTAATCTTTTTTGCAGTAATCTATTATAGTATTAATAAAACAGTAAAAAATCCAACTGTTGCAGTAATCGTTGCATTAGGAATATCTCTTTTCATAAGCCTAGCACTTTCAAGAAAAGGATTATTATGGGGATATGGACAAGGAATAGATGTTTGGGTCTTATTAGGTGCAGCAATAATTGGTATAGGATTTTTAATAAGGTTTGCTTCTGAAAGTTTTGGAAGAGCAGGAGCAATAATCTCAGTTATAATTATCTGGATAATATTAAATGCAATAGAACCTTATGAATTTCTTCCAGACACCTTATTATACAGTGATAATTTCATGACTTTTTATGATGGATTAAAAGGTTTTTTTGGAGGAGTTATATTAGTTACAATAGCTGTTCTTTTTAGTAAAAGTAAAAAAGATGAAAGTGTAGGTGGACAATTATTTGACTTATTTAAAAGAAGAGTTAGATAAAATAAATATCAATATCTTACAAGCATAGGACGAGATGCAGATGACGAGCTTAAGCTACTCATCTCCAAAGTTTTAAATTTATAAAAATATTAAAAACATAGAATAAACAAAAAATGCCAATAAAAGATAAATTCATAGGATTAATTTTAATAGCAGTTGGAGCTTTACCCCTTTTATTAAGGATTGAAAATATAAATACTTTCTTTTCTAGATTTAGTTTTTTGTCTTTTTTAGTTCCAGGACAAATAATTTATCAACTCTTAATAATTATAATAGGTATTTTATTAGTTTGGAAATTTTTAGAAGAATGAATAGGTTCAAACTCTTAACTAACCTCTTCAGAAAGTTTTATAAATAATATTGATATATGCTCAGTATTGTCTTTAGGCAATACTGGGCCCTAATGTTTTTAGTTTATAATTTTACTTATTTTTTCACAAATTCTACATTCTCTAAATTTTCAAATTCTTTATCTCCTGTCAAAAACTTCAATTCATATTCTAAAGACATAATATAACCAAGACAATCAACATAAGATAAATTTTTTTTCTTATTATCTAATTTAAATCTTGAAGCTTTAAATATATGTTCATCTTTAATCTGAATAATCTTTTTTTTAAAATGAAAGAAAGCTTTTTTGGATATGTTTTCATTATAATTTTTCAATAAATTAAAATATAATTCATACAAATTATATAAAGAAGTAAACAATTTTTCATTAAGATATTTCAGATATTTAAAATTACCATTTGCAATTTCAATCATAGCATAAGTGTCAAGAAAATAACTCATTTTTTGCCTCTTCTTCTCTTATTTCATCTTTTATTTTTTGGGCATCAAGTTTTTTATTTTTAAGCATACCAAACACATTCTCTAAATTATTATTCTGAGTTGTTATTAAAACTGTAATCTCATCATTTTCTTTAATTTCTCCATTCAAAGCATTTTGAGGTACAACTATCCCAAAAGAATTTCCCCATTTTCTTAGTTTTGATCTTATTTCTATCATGTTTATACTGTATAAACAGAACTATTTAAATTTTTCCATCTCATTATTTCAAAACAAAGTCTCTAAACACTTCTCACTTTCTTATTTAATCTTATATACTAAAAGTGAAAAGGGTTTTCTGTGCCTTAGCTTTTTTCAATTCATCTAACTTACCCAACTGATTATCAATCCTGCTTTCACTAAATTCATACTTTAACAAAATTTCTTTAATCTTTTCCTGATTTATTTTAGGAAATTCAATTTTAGGTTTTTTATCAATTTTAGGATTTTCAATTTCATTATAAATCTCTTTCCAATCAAAACTTAATTCAAGTTTTTCATCATCTTCAACAGCTTTAAAAATCCCTTCCTTAGTTTTAAATTCTTTTACAAATTTAAGAGATTTTTTAGGTCCTAATCCATAAACCCCTCCAGGATTATAATCTGTTCCACACAAAATTCCTAAACAAATTAACTGCTCTTGATTAATATCAAGTTGCTTTAAAACTTCACTTAATTCAATAATTTGTGGAAAAACTTCCACATATCCAGAAATAGTTCTTCTCCTTCTTGACATACCTAAATTCTGAATAAGTTTAGGTGCTTTAAACATCAAGCAATCATAATCTTGAGAAGAAACAGCATAAATTTCTTTATCATTCTTATTCATAAAACTTGCTTGAGCTTCTCCTTCTCCAGGAGCTTGTATAACAGCAATTCCCATTGCTTCAAGCAATTGTTTACTTTCATCAATCTTTTTCTCATCTAATAAAACATCACTACGAGCATATTTCCCCATTGCTTCAACATCTTCTTCAGAAACCGCTTTATCATATTTTTCTTTAGCTAAATCTTTTGCTTGTTTTCTTTTTTCCCAAGTTCTTTTCTTTAACTCAGGAGCTTCTCCATCAAAAACATAGATTAATTTAATTCCTTCAAGTATTAACTTCATATTTCTATAAAATAATCCAGATAAATGACTTGTAATATTGTCTTTAGAATCTTTTAAAGGAGTTCCATCAGGCTGTCTTATAGTAGTTAAAAACTGATAAATTGCATTAAAAGCATCTACTACAATGGTTTTACTTTTTAAATCAGAAAATCTAATCTGTTTTTTTCCAATAATGTCTCCTATTTGTAAGCCCATTTTAATAATAAAAGAGAAGAGTTTTTTAATTTTTCCCTAATTGTCTTCTGGCCCTATTATAATGATCTAAATAAGCTTTTCCGATTCTTGAATCTTTTGCATTCACTAAAGGAATCCATTCTCCATTTGGTCCATTTAATGCCTTATATCCCATAATATCCTTTAAATGTCTTTTTTTTACTGAAATATCACTAAAAACATCTTCAACATTAACTCCACTACGACCTGCTTCTAAAACAAGTCTCTCATATTTACTTAAATCCTTTTTTACAAGTTTTTTAGATTCAAAAAGCAATAATTGTTCTAACATTTTCTTATTATCCAACACAACTCAAGCTTTTTTAAATCTTTCTAACCCAACCTTTAAATAATTCTTAAACTACTAGTTAATTGATATTTTATAGGCCCAAAATAGCTATAAAGAAGATTAGATTAGTCTCATTTTCATAGCTTAAATATTCATTAAAAATAAAATTCCAGAATAAAAAACAAAATATGCAAATAAACTTCATCCCAATAGATTATGATTACTTTGATTTTCAAGGTAGAACTTATGCAAAAATAGTTGGAAGAACAGGCAAAGACAAACAAGTTTGCCTTATAGACTCTTGTGATATTTATTTTTGGGCAATTTTAAAGCCAAAAATAACAGATAAAAAAATCAAACAAATCCAGGAAAAAATAAACAAAATCAAAGTAAAACAAGCATCAAGAGAATCAAGAGTTTTAAAAACAGAACTACACAACAAAAACTTTTTAGGAAAACCAGTAAAAGCAATAAAAATATTTATTACAAATCATAAAGATGCTCATGCAATTGCAGATAAATTAGGTATGAAAGAAATTGACAAAAGAAGAGAATATGATTTAAACTTCATTACAAAATACATCTTAGAAAGAAAACTAAAACCATTAACTTGGTACAATATTGAAGGAGAAGTTCTAGCTAATTCTCAAAAATTTAATGGCATAGATAATTCAATTAATACTGATTTAGTTTTAGAAGTTGATAAAATTCAAGAATCAAACACAAAAAAAGATTTTTCACCAAAAATCCTAGCATATGATATTGAAGTAGATGAATTAGAAATAGGAAAAGGAGAAATTTTAATGATTTCTTTAGTAGGAGAAAATCTAAAAAAAGTTTTAACATGGAAAAAATCTTCAAAAAAATCATATGTTGAAACCTTTGAAGATGAAGCAGAAATGCTTGAAGCTTTTATCAAATACATAAAACAATACAAACCAGATATTTTAACAGGCTATTTTTCAGATGGTTTTGACTTACCTTATTTAAAAGCAAGAGCTGAAAAAAACCATATAAAACTAAATTTAGGCATAGATAACTCACAGCCAAGATTTTCAAGAGGAAAATTATTAACAGGAAAAATATCAGGAATAATCCATATTGATTTACTAAGATTTATAAGAACAGTATACTCTCAATACTTAAAATCAGAAACTCTTTCATTAGATGAGGTTGCATTAGAATTACTAGGTGAAAAAAAAGAAGATTTTAATGCATATGAGGCAATTAAATCAGGAAACCCAAACTGGGAAGATTTTTTTAAATATAATCTTCAAGATTCAGTTTTAACTCATAAACTTACTGAAAAATTATGGCCAGATTTGTTTGAGATGGTTAAAATTGTTGAAGAACCTTTATTTAATGTAAGTAGAGCTGGATTATCTAGTTTAGTTGAGAGTTTTATTTTACATAATTTAGAAAAATATAATGAAATTGCTGAGAAAAGACCAATTCATGAAGAGATTGGAAATAGAAGAAAAAAAAGAAGTGTTGAAGGGGCTTTTGTTTTACGGCCAGAACCAGGATTATTTGAAAACATTGCAATGTTTGATTTTACTTCCATGCATACAAGTATAATGGTATCTTTTAATATTTCAAAAGCAACATTATTAGAAAAAAAACAAAAAAATTCTTATGAATCCCCAGAATTAGAATTTGAAAATAAAAAAAAGAAATTTTATTTTTCTAAAAAACAAGGATTTATTCCATTATTATTAAAAGAAATCTTCGATAAAAGAAAAAGATTTAAACAAGAGTATAAGAAAGATCCAAATCCAATTACTAAAGCAAGAAGTAATGTTTTCAAATTATTGTCTGCTTCTGTTCATGGATATCAAGGATTTTTCGGAGCAAGATATTATTCTTTAGAGGGAGCTGCTTCTGTTTTAGCTTTTGTTAGAAAATTTAATAAAGAAATAATTGAACAAACAAAAAAAGCAGGATTTAAACCAATCTATGGAGATACTGATAGTGTTGCTGTTCAACTTGGAAAAAATACTAAAAAAAACGCTAAAGAATTTTTAAAAAAAATCAATTCAAAACTTCCAGGAATAATGGAATTAGATTTAGAGGATTTTTTCAAAAGAGGATTATGGGTAACAAAAAGAACAGGAGGATTTGGAGCAAAAAAGAAATATGCGCTTATAGATGAAAAAAATAAAATAAAAATCAGGGGTTTTGAAACAGTTAGAAGAGATTGGTGTAATTTAGCAAGACAAACTCAAAACCAAATCCTAAAACTAATTTTAACAACAGGAAATGAAAAAAAAGCATTAGAATATGTAAAACAAATAGTAAAACAAATCAAAAACAGAAAAATTCCACTCCATCAGCTAATAATTAAAACACAATTAAAAAAACCAATTTCAGAATATAAATCAATAAATCCTCATGTATTAATTGCAAAGAAAATGCAAGAACAAGGACTTCCAGTTAATATTGGAATGTTAATTGAATATTATATTGCAGAATTAGAAACAACTAAAAAAAGAGTTTTAGTTAGAGAAAGAGCAAAACTTCCAACAGAACCAGGGAAATATGACATTAAATACTATCTAAACAATCAAATTCTTCCTGCAGTTGAAAACATTTTTCAAGTTTTCAATATAAATTTAAAAGAAATTATTGAAGGCAAAAAGCAGATGAGTCTAGGGGATTTTTAGAACCAAAAAACTTATATAGTCTTTATGACTACAAACTATAATGGTTTCAAGTAAAACTAAGAGGATGAAATTATGTATTGGGAAGAAATTAGAAAAAGTGCTCATTTCAAAGAGCATCATAAAGGAACCTTGGCTTGGAGTGAGGTTGTACGTTTAATTTATACAATAAAAAATAAAAGAAAGATAGGGGATAAAATTAAAATTGAAGACAATAAATTTTATATTTTATGTGAATTAAAAAATAAGATATTATATGTTATAAATGTCAAAAGAAAATGAAATGTCCAAAATGTAATGAAGAAATGAAAGAAATTGAAGTAAAAATTCAAGAAGCAGAAAACCCTGTAACAAGTTATCAATGTGGAAAATGTGGTTATTTTGATTTTGAAGAAAAATCTATAAATAAAGCTATTAATGAAATTAAGTTAAAGGAAACCCCATTAAAAATAAAACAGAAAATAATAAAGCTTTCTCATAATAGAATAGGAATGTATATTAATAAAGACGTGGCAAGAAGCTTAGATTTAAAAGGAGGAGAAGAAATTCTTATCTCTGTTCCAAATAAAAAAAGAGTAGTTCTTGATATTATTAAATGAAAATCAAAACTTTTTAAAATGACAACCAAACCCCAACTCCTCATACATTTGAAAAACCAAGGCTTCTCAAATAAGATTATAAAAGCATTTGAAAAAGTAAAAAGAGAAGATTTTATTTCAGAAAATCTAAAACAACAAGCTTATGAAGACAAACCATTAGCAATAGCACAAGGAGCTACAATTTCTCAACCTTACACAATTGCATTTATGTTAAACTTACTTGAATTAGATAATCTTTCTAATAAATCAAATATCAATAATCTTAAAAAATCATCAAGCTATGAAGAAAAAGAACTGAACTCAAATATTAAAGAAAACAATAAGATTCCAAAAAATAATAAATTAAAAAAGAACCATAAGATATCAAACAACAAACCTAAAATCCTTGAAATAGGTTCAGGAAGTGGATATGTCCTTGCTTTAATAAAAAACATATTAAATAATTCCCAAATATTTGGAATTGAAAGAATAAAAGAATTAGTAGACAAATCAAAACAAGTTTTAAAATCTAAAAAAAACATTAAAATTATTAATGCAAATGGTTTTAAAGGATTAGAAAAATATTCTCCTTATGATAGGATTTTAATAAGTGCTTCAGTACCAAAAATCCCAAAACATCTTTACTCTCAATTAAAAGATAATGGAATAATAGTGTCTTCTGTTCAAAACTCTATTTTTCAAATTAAAAAAATTAATAATAAGATAATACAAAAAGAATTCCCTGGTTTTGTTTTTGTGCCTTTGGTTGAAGGATGATTAGTCAACAGGAATATCTCTATTAAAACAATCAGGAAGCATCTCCTGCTGAGTTTCATATTGTAATCCATTTTCTGCAGATTTTTTTAAACAATATTTTGCTTCTTTTTCAGCATTTCCTTCAGTTTCCTTTATTTGAGCAACATGTTTGAAATGTTTTGCTAAACTTAAATAAATCTCACTTCTTATAGATAAACTCTGAATACCATCTATTTATTCTTCAAGTTCTTCTCTAGATTCTATAAAATCTTTTGACGCAGGAAGAAAATCTAATGCACCATCTAAATCTTTTAAAGTTTTTTGAAATTGTGACATGTTATAATTACCTCCTTTCACTCCCCTCTAAACTTTACAATACTAAAAACACTGCGCCTCTGTAACCTCTCCTGTCCATGTAAATCAGGCAACTCAACAATAAAACCACATTCAACAATTTTTCCGCCAAGCTTTTCAATTAAATCACAAGAAGCACTCATTGTCCCCCCAGTAGCCAACAAATCATCTATAAGCAATACTTTATCTCCAGATTCAATAGCATCTTTATGAATTTCAACTTTATCAACACCATACTCTAATGCATACTCTTGACTAACTGTCTCATAAGGTAATTTCCCAGGTTTTCTAATAGGAACAAAACCTACACCTAATTTATTAGCTAAAATCCCTCCAATAATAAAACCCCTAGCCTCAATTCCCGCAATAACATCAATCTCTTTATCTTTATATCTATTATAAAAAACATCAATAACTCTTTCAAAACCTTTTTTATCTTTTAATAAGGTAGTAATATCTCTAAACATAATTCCTTGTTTAGGAAAATTAGGAATCGTCCTTATTTTAGATTTAATAAACCCTTCATCTCTATTAGCAATCTTAGGAATAGCTTTTAATAAAAGCTGTTTAACTTTGTCTGCATTTTCTTTCATTGTTTGCAAAACCATCTCAAAAGTTACTGGTTTTTCATTTTTTTTCCAACAATCATAATCAGTAGACATTGCAATTGTTGCATAAGGAATCTCAAGTTCTTTAGCTAAAATACATTCAGGAACAATAGTCATTCCAATAATATCTGCAAAATTTCTAAACATAAAACTCTCAGAACGAGTAGAAAATCTTGGTCCTTCAACAACAACAATTGTAGCCCAATCATGTTTTGCAAAACCTAATTCAAAAGCACAATCTACTAAAATTCTTCTTAACTCTTTTGAAAAAGGATCTGCCATTTCAGTATGTTTAACCTCTCCAATTTCATCATAAAAAGTATTTTTGCGAGATTTTGTAAAATCAATAAATTGATTAGGAAAAACCAAATCTCCTGGTTTGATTTTCTCTTTTAAAGAACCCACAGCACTTGTTGCTAAAATACAATCACATCCTAATTGTTTTAAAGCTAAAATATTTGCTCTATAATTCACAAGACTTGGAGAAATATTATGTTTTTTCCCATGTCTAGCTAAAATACAAACATCAACTCCAGAAATTTTCCCGCAAACAATAGAAGCCAACCCAGATCCCCCTATTATACCTATTTTCATTTTATTTTTTTATTCCTTTTTCAAATTCTTGCATATCAAATTCTGTTTCCCTAATAATTCCATTAGCTTCCTGGTGTACTTGTTCTTTTATGTT
>JAFCDH010000059.1 GCA_017609795.1 Candidatus Pacearchaeota archaeon
TCTAATATTTCTACTTATTTTAACTCCTTAAACCAATTTTTATCTTATTATTTATTACTTAATTGATTTAACTCGGCTTTACCTCTCAGTTGTGTATAGCTTGATTATGCTTGAACATACTAAGGAAGCCCACATTCCTAAAAGTAGTTTTTATTATATTATTTAGTAAACTGCTTTTACTTACCTTTAGGTGTTGGGGGACCATTTTTTTAGTATCTGTAAATTATAAGAGGATATGGAAATAATAAGATTAAGCTTTTCTTTTTATTACATCTAGAACAACTTGGATACCCTTGATTTTAAGCAAGGGAGGAGAGAGGTTGTACATCCATAAAGTTTAATTTCAATATCTTATAATTTTTAAACTCTGATTTTGAGTAGCTTATAATGTTTTTGTGTAACTTAAATATTTTTAACATTTTTAATTTAATTGATACTTTGCTCCTTAGGAGAGGAGTTTCATTTATTAATTATTTAAGAGTAAAATTGATTGTGATTAATAATCTCTTTCCTTTGTTTAGTGTAAAGAACAGGAAGATTTATAAATGAACCAAACTTATATATATGCATAAGTTAGGTTAATAGTCTATTTATGATATAAAATGGTAAATATTCCTTTAAATTTAAAATTGAAAAAGAAAATTCAGAAAGAAATAGCTTATGCTCAGGATTTTATTGTTGAAGAACTTTATAATTTTTTTCCAGAAGCAGTGGTTCATGGAGGAACTGCAATATGGAGGTGTTATAATGGAAACAGATTTTCAGAAGATATTAATGTTTATTTAAAAAAAGATGAAAAAGTTTTAAATAATTTTTTTAGAGGATTAGAAAAAAAAGGATTTATTATTCTCAAAAAAAGAATAAAAGAAAATTCTGTGTATTCAGAACTTGAATTTAATGAGGTAAGGGTTAGATTTGAAGTGACTTTTCAAACTAAAAAATATATTTTAAAAAGATATGAAACAAGTGAAAGTTTTTTTATTAATATTTACACTTTATCTCCTGAAGATTTAATTATTGAAAAAATAAATACTTATGTTAAGAGGAGAAAAATAAGAGATTTATATGATGTTTTCTTTTTGTTGAATTTTGTGGAGAAAAATAAAGATGTTAGGAGGGGCTTAAAAAATTTAATTAAAAATTTTGAAGAACCAGTAGATGAAGGAAATCTTAATGCTATTATTATTACGGGAATTATTCCAAATTTGGAACAACTATTAAGAGAAATAAGAAAATGGGTAAAATAAAATATATTAAACAGATTAGAGAATTTTTTAATGAAAATCCAGTTGTTAGTATAAACTCTTTGAAAAAATTCACAAAGAAAAATGACTATGTTTATTTATTAATTAATAATTTAATTAAAAAACAAGAAATAAAAAAAATAACAAAAGGATTTTATACTATTTATGAAGATCCCTCTTTAATTGTTTTTTGTTTTAAACCTTCTTATTTAGGATTGCAAGATGCTTTAAGTATTCATAATTTGTGGGATCAGGAAACAAATCCAGTAGTATTGACTGTTAGAAGAATTAGGCAGGGGGTGAGAAAAGTTTTTGAAAATAATGTATTTATAAGAAGAATTGATAAAAGATATTTTTTTGGAATTGAATATTTAAGGCAAGGAGATTTTTATTATCCTTATTCTGATATTGAAAAAACATTTATTGATTTTATGTATTTTAAAGAAAATTTAGACAAAGAAACTTTAATTGAAATTAGGAAGATTATTGATAAGAGAAAATTAAAAAGATATTTGAAAAAATATCCTAAAAAGTTTAGGAATAAAGTCTTAGAAAGATTGGAATTAGAAAAAGTTAAAAAAAATGGTTTGGGAATATTTAAAGGTATTGGAGAATTTAGAGAAAAAGAGAGAAAAGAAATGATGAGAAGATTAGGTTAAATAATTCATCTTTAAAGCTGATAAGATTTGAGAAATAGTTAGAAATAAAAACATATCACTTAATCTTTTTCATAGCTCTTGAATGAATTGTCCAGATATTTCTTTGGTCTCTGTTAAGTAATTTAGCTATTTCACTATATTTTTGTTTTTCTTTTAAATAAATTATAATAGATTCAAGGATTGTTAGTTTTTTATCTTTAAATATTGAGATAGGAAGCATTATAGAAGTTTTTTTAAATTTTATTGGTTTTGCTTTCTTTTTCTTAGCTTTATTATAAGATGTCCAAATTGTTCTTTCATTTCTATTTAGTATTTTAGCGATTTGATGATAGCTCATACTTAAGTTTTCTTTCATATATTTGGTTATTGTTTCTAATGCTCCTAGTTTTTTAGAAAAAATTGTTGCTGGGATTTCTGGTTTTACTCCTATTAATTGATTTACTTGTTTGTTTGTTAATTTATATTTTTGTTTTATTTCCTTGGTTAATAGTTTAATTATTTGTTTTTTGTTTTCTGAATATTGTTCTTGAAGTTCGTTTGTTATTGAGTTTAAGGCTTTTGTTAAATTATCTTGTTCAATTTGATTTAAATTCTTTTTTTTCGATTTTTTCTTTTTCTTGTTTTTTAATTGAGGAGCAAATATAAAGATTATACTTAATTTAATTGTCCAATCTTGACTTCCTGTATTTGTTGTACTATATGTATTTGCTGATATGCTTGAAGAAATAGTTTTTATACAAAAGTAGATTGTTTCTTGTGCATTTCCAGCTCCTAAAGATAAATTTCCTGTGCTTACATTAGCTTCTGTTACTTGTATAAATGTTCCATTTGTTAAATTTGCTCCATCAGAACAAACTCCTGTCCTTCCTGGAACTATGTCTGCAGAAACATTTGCTACATCTAAATAAGAGCCTGTTGCAGGGTAAAAATGGATTCCTTTAATTGATAAGTTTGTTATATTAACATTTCCTGTATTATTTACTGTTATGTTATAAGTTGAAATTATGTTTGTATCTCCTGGATTTGATTCAGGCCAGGAAATTGCAGATCTAGAGATTTGAATTGCTTGTAATTGATTGTACCAAATGGTTGCTGTTGTATTTATTGTAGAGTTTCCATTAATATCTTCACCATAAACAGATATGTTCCAGACCCCTGCCCCATCCCAATACCACATATTAATTGTACATGAATAATTTTGTTCTGTTGAAGTGTTTTGTCCTGATATTTCTATACAAGTTGAGTTTTGTCTTGTTGTTTCTCCTGTTCTTGTAAAGTTTGCATAAACACTTGTATCATTTAAATCATCAACTCCATTTCCATCATACATTGTTATATTAAACTGAACTGCAGTATAACTTGCTTCTGTTGGAGATGAGTTTGACACATTTGTTACATGGGTTATGTTTGGAACTAGTTTTGCTTCTTTTACTGTAATATTTATAATAGTAGAATTAAGATTATTAAGAGTATCATTAATAGTTATGTTTATCCAATAAGTTTGAACTTTTAAAGCTGTTATATTGTTTAATATTCCGCTACAACTTATATTAAAATCTGTTGTGTCATTTACATTAAAGCAGTCAAGACCTACTCCTCCATCTGTTGCATTCATATCATAAATTAAACTTGCATTATTGTAGACTGTTTGATTTTGAGGTAATTCATCAAAAAAAGGTTGAGTTGAGTCAATAGTAAAAAACACTCTATCACTTGAATTAATATTATTTGCAGAATCATT
>JAFCDH010000060.1 GCA_017609795.1 Candidatus Pacearchaeota archaeon
TTTAAAAGAAGATTTAGATATTGTTCTTGTTTTAGGGTCTCTTAATATAAAGTTTTTAAGTTTACAAGGCTTATATATTTGATTAGATAAACCTTTCTTTAATTGAAGTAAGTTTGATTTAAGATTTTTTTCAAATCTTTTAACATATCTTTTTTTAGTCTTATTCTTTTTAGCTTTTCTAAAAGCAAGACCTAAATTTTTAAGTGAACATATTTTTTCATACATAACTACAAATTCATAATAGTCACAATATTTAAAAGCACTATTTTTCTACATATTTTATAACATGGACACTGCAAATCAAATAATAAGTGAAATAGAACAAGAAGAACAAAAATTAGGTAGAAAACTTTTGAAATTTTACAACAAAAATTACAAATTATTACTTTTAATTCCTTTAATTTTGTTAATCCTTTCTTTGGGTTATATAGGCTATTTTTACTCTAAAAATCAAGATTTTATTAAAAGAGATGTTTCTTTAACAGGAGGAACTACAATAACTATTTTCTCTGAACAAGGAGAAATAAATATACAAGAGTTAACAAATAGATTATCCCAAGAAATAGATGATTTTTCCATAAGAGAATTATCTGATTTTAGAACAGGAAAACAAGAAGCTATTATTATAGAGGTTCCAATACAAGTTGTTTCTGAAGAATATGATTCTGTAACCTCTTTAATAGAAGAATTTTTAGAATATAAATTAACAAATGAAAATTCAAGTATAGTTTCAACTGGTTCAAGCTTAGGAGCTTCTTTTTACAAACAATTACAATTTGCAATATTAATCTCTTTTATTTTAATGGCAATAGTTGTTTTTATTATTTTTAGAACACTTGCACCAAGTGGAGCAGTTGTTCTTTCTGCTTTTGCAGATATTATGATGACTTTAGCTTTAGTAGATTTTTTAGGAATAAGAGTTTCAAGTGCAGGAATTATTGCATTTTTAATGTTAATTGGTTATAGTGTAGATACAGATATTATGCTAACAACTCGTTTATTAAAAAGGCGTGGAAACACAAATACTAAACTAAAAGATGCATTTAAAACAGGATTAACAATGACAATAACTTCTATAATTGCACTTAGTGTAGCCTTAATTATTACTCAATCATTTTCACCTGTCTTAAAACAAATTTTTACTATTTTATTAATTGGTTTAGGTTTTGACATCCTTAACACATGGATTACAAATGCTTCAATATTAAAATGGTATTTGGAAAAGAAGGAGAGAGATTAAAACACTTAGAATTAACTCAATAAAAAAATATCAATATCATATAAAATTTAGAGCTATAAAGATGAGAAGATTAAGCTACTAAAATTGAGCTTAACTATTCCGATTAAACATAAGCCACTCATCAACTCAGCTTTAAGATTTATAAAGATATAGGAAAAAGGATTAAAAAAACAATAGGGAAAAACAAAAATGAACTGGAAAATTTGGCTATTAATATTTGTAGTTTTAGGGTCTTTATTAGCAATAGTTCCACTAGGTTTTGAAAAAGGGGTTGAAATTATTTCAGTAGAACAAAATTCAACAGCTTATGAACAAGGATTAAGACAAAGACAAATAATTACTCACATTGATGAGCAAAAAATAACAAATTTTGAAGACTATAAAGAGATTATTAATTCAAAATTTCCTTCTATAGAACAGCAAAAATTAATCATAACAACAAAATCTGGAAAATTTATTTTATTTACAGACAAGGTTCCTAAAATAAGTGTTGCAGATATAGAAAAAACAAGAATTAAAACAGGATTAGATTTATCAGGAGGAGCAAGAGCCTTAGTCGCAACACAAGAGAAAATATCAAATAAAGAACTAAATGATTTAATTGCAGTAACAAGTCAGAGATTAAATGTTTATGGATTAAAAGACATTATAATAAGGCCTGTTACAGATCTTTCTGGAAATAATTATATGTTAATTGAGATAGCAGGTTCAACTCCAGAAGAACTTGAAAATTTGATTGCTCAACAAGGAAAATTTGAAGCAAAAATAGGAAATAAAACAGTATTTGTTGGAGGAGAAAAAGATATAACTTATGTTGGAAGAACAGGAGAACAAGCAGGGATTTATTCATGTAATTCTAATGCTCAAGGTCATATTTGCAACTTTAGATTTCCTATTTCATTAAGTGAAGATGCAGCTAAAAAACATGCAGAAATAACAGATGAATTAATAATTAATATGACTAATCCAGAATATCTTGATAAAAAATTAGATTTATATCTTGATGAAAAATTAGTTAATTCTTTATTTATTTCAAAAGATTTAAAAGGAAGTGAAACAACTCAAATTGCAATTAGTGGTGCTGGAGCAGGAGAAACAGAAAGACAAGCATATGATTCTGCAACAGCAGATATGAAACAGCTTCAAACAGTTTTAATTACAGGAAGTCTTCCATTTAAACTACAAATAGAAAAATTAGATACAATTTCTCCTTTGCTTGGAAAGAAATTTATTAATACAATTTTAATTGCAGGGGCTGCAGCAATTCTTGCAGTAGGTTTGGTTGTATTTTTAAGATATAGAAAAATAAAAATATCTATTGCAGTTTTATTAACAAGTTTATGTGAGGTTTTAATAATTTTAGGAATTTCAGCACTATTTAAGAGAAACTTAGACTTACCAGCAATTGCAGGAATTATAGCAGCAATTGGAACAGGTGTTGATTCCCAAATAATTATATTAGATGAATCACAAATGAGCCATCTTCTTTCATTAAAGCAGAGAATTAAAAGAGCCTTATTTATTATCTTAGGAACCTATATAACTACTTTATTTGCTTTACTTCCACTTATGTGGGCAGGAGCAGGATTATTAAAAGGATTTGCAATTACAACAATAATTGGAATTTCAGCAGGTGTTTTTATTACACGTCCTGCATTTTCAGAAATGGTTAAAAAGATATTAAGAGATTGAGAAACAGAAAGTTTTAAATATTACTGGTAATTACTGTATATACAGGTGATAAAAAGTGTCTCTTAAAATAAAATATAGTAAACATGCAAGAGAACAAATAATAAAGAGAGGAATTTCAGCAAATGAAGTAGAAGAAGGAATTAGAAGAGGAGCAAAGAGATTACAACCTCCAAATAAAATTCTGTCAGAATATAGGTATTATGTGGTAGTTTATAAAAAAATAAATGACACTTGTTTTGTCATTACAGTAAAACCAAGATGGTAAATATAAAAAAAATTAAAATGAAAAAATGTCCAATATGTGAGAAAGGGAATTTAGAAAAAAAGAAAATAAAAGAACAAATGTTTGGTGTTTATCTAGGAGAATTTCTAGCAGAAGTTTGTGATGAGTGTAATGAATCTTTTACAGACGAAGAAACAACTAAAAAAATTGAAGAAGCTGCAAAAGAAAAAGGAATTTGGGGATTAGGAGTTAAAACAAAGATAACAAAGACAGGAAATAGTTTAGCAGTAAGAATCCCTAAAAAAATAGCAGATTTTTTAAATCTAAAAGAGGGTATTGAAGCATACATTCACCCAGATGCTGGCAGAGTTATAGTTGAGGCAAGAGTTTAGAAATTGATAGTTTTGAGATTTTATCTTTTATTCCCACTTATCTGTATGATGTTTTATTTTAAAAAAAGGAAGTTTGTTTTTATCTTTTATTCCCACTTATCTGTATGATGTTTTATTTTAAAAAAAGGAAGTTTGTTTGCGATCATATAACATTTAATAATCCCTCCATGATATAAAACAGAAAAAGTATTGTTCCCATAATCATTTCTAAGAATAGGGCAAGCATTATCTTTTTCAATTTCAGATTTAAAAGAACCTAATAAATTTTCTATAGAGGAAACATCTAATCTACCTGTATTAAATTGCGTATAGGTTTTACCAATATTTGGAAAAATAAAAGCAGAAGGCATTCTTATCAATCCAGTTACACCATAGGCATCAGAATTAGCTATCAATGGCAAACCTATTTCTCTACAAACTCTTTTTGCTTCTTTATTTGCTTTAGGAAAAAGAAGAGGAACACAATTTCCATTTATTTCACCAGCTGAAAAATAATCTTTAAATTTTCTTAAATTTTCTTCACCCATTCCACTACTTCTAAAATCAGAAAACACTAACATAGGATGATCTGCTATTAACATTTTTGATTTTTGTTTTGCTTCTTCTAAGGCATCTTCAAGAGGTTGATAAGGTTTTACAAAAGGAGTTTGTCTTTTATTTCCTACAATAAGAAAATGTCCTTGTAAGGTTGGTTTTTCATCAGAATTAAACCAATAAAATTTTTTTCCATTAGGCATTGTAACTATTGCTCCTAAATCTGAATCTTGTACACTCCAATCAATTGGAAGCTTTTTAGAAGTTTCCATTAATTAATCAAATCTATTATCATTAAAAGAAGTTAAAGTTCCTGCATTTAATCCTCTTTTACTAAATTGTTCTGTAAATGTTTTCAAATCTCTTGGACCCCTTTCATAAAAATCATCTACCCA
>JAFCDH010000061.1 GCA_017609795.1 Candidatus Pacearchaeota archaeon
ATCCAGGAAAATCATATTGAGATCTGGGATGGAAAAGGTGGAAAGGATCGTAC
The DNA here is from genome assembly GCA_017609795.1 of Candidatus Pacearchaeota archaeon. Lineage (GTDB taxonomy): Archaea > Nanobdellota > Nanobdellia > Pacearchaeales > GW2011-AR1 > ARS1285. Next base: position 54 of record JAFCDH010000061.1, read on the forward strand.
AGTTCCAAAACCAAAGTCCTGGAGATCTAGTTATGAATTATATTTACCAATTAAAAAAACAGGTAGAAGTTTACAAAGAAATTTTAAAACAGCATTGAAGAAATCAAAACTCCCAGAATATTATACTTTCCATTCACTTCGTCATGGCTTTGCAGTTAGATTAGTTGAGAGTGGAGTTCCATTAAATCAAGTCCAAATATTATTAGGGCATACTGATATTTCAACAACAGGAATCTATACCCAAGCAAGACCTGTTGATGCATTAAAAAGTGTTGAGGAGTTGTGGTGAATGACAGATAGATACATTTATAAATGGTGGTGGTGGTGTTAAATAATGGAATTAAAACAGATTGAGATTAAGAAAGTATTTCCTAACTTCTCACAACCAAGAGAAAAATTTGATAAGGAAAAGATTAAAGAACTTGCTGAAAGCATTTTAGGAAATGGTTTGATCAATCCAATTACAGTTAGACAAGATGGAAAAAAGTTTTTTATTGTTGCTGGTGAAAGAAGATGGACAGCATACAAGGTTGCTAAGTTAAATAAAATTGATGCTTTTGTTAAGAAATATAAAAATGAGGGTGAGTGGATGATTGAGAGTTTGATTGAGAATGTTCATAGAGAAGATTTAAACATAACAGAAAAAGGGAAATATTTAATTAAAATTAAAGAAGTGGAAAACATCCCTAATAATAATCAATTAGCAAAGAGAGTTAATTTATCTTTGACGAATGTAGGTTTTGCAATAGATAGTGTTTCTGTTTCTGAAAAAGTTAAAGGGCCTTTAACTTATACTCAAATATCCGAAACTAAATATCTTGATGAAAAAGATAGAATGAGAGTTATAAAAAAAGCACAAAAAGAAGAAATTGGAAATAGAAGTTTAAGGGCCTTATCAAAAGCAATTAAAAATGCTCCTGATGATGTCAAAGAAACTTTATTTAATGATGAAATAACAACAGACCAAGCAGAAAGAATTTCTAAATTAAAAGATGAAGCAGCGAGGACAAAAGCAATTCAAGAACATAAAAATATTGCAGTAGTTTCAGAAGCAGTTGAAACAAATGTTGAAAACCAAATGACAGCGAGAGAAAAAAGAGAAAGAGATAAGGATTTAATGAAAGCAGGAAATTGGATTACTTCTTTTAGAAACTCAACAACTTCAAGTAGAAGAGAATTAGAAAAGACAATTAAGATATTATTGATTGCAACAAAGTTTGTTAATATTATGGATGAAAAACAGAAAGAAAAATTAGATGATGAGTTAGATAGATTTATTGAAATGTTGGAGAGAGGAGAACAACTTGCAAATCAAATTAAGAATCAATTATAAATCAAAAGAAGGGAGGGAAATAAAATGAAAGGATTTAAACTACCAATAATATCAAAAGTTCCAATTGAAGTAGAGAACAAAATTAATAAAGAAGTAGAAAGAGATATTGCTTATTCAAATTTAAGACAGGATAAATTTCATAAGCTATTTAATAAACCTAATTCTGTTTTGAGAAAAATAGGAGATTATTTATTGATGAATTATCAGAAAGGAGAAATTTCTTATAAAGAAATAAGGGATATTTTAGGTTTTTCAGAAGATTCAATAAAATTAAAGGTTTCAGAACTTAATTTCTATAAAAATTTTCCATTAACTATGATCCCAGTTCCTAAAAGAAAAGGATATATACAAAGTTGTTTGAGAAATGATACAGATTACGAAAACTGGGATTTGAAAAAACAAAGGACAATAGTTTCTATGGAGCAAGTTAAATATAAAGCTAAAAAAACAACAAGTGCAAAAGAGAAAACTAAAAAAGAAATAAGAAATTTACCTCAAAAACAATCTGAATGATCTTTGAAATGAAAATGGAAAAAAAGGTAAAATGTAAATTTTGTAATTATGATTGGGTATCTAAATCTAAACTTAATTTTGTTACTTGTCCAAACTGTCAAAGAAAGACAAAAAAATATTTGAACAATGAAAAATAAAATGTATGTTAGTATTATTAGGCAAATAACGACAACCAAAAACATAAACCACCGAGGATAAATAAATAAAATAGTCATAAACTATATGAAACACGACGAAAAACAACAATATAAATCACCCTATAAAAAGGGTGGTCATAACAGAACCAATGATACATATAAATCCAGATGCAAAGCAATATGTGCAAATGGAACTCACTATTGGAGATTAAAAAAAGGAAAACAAAATGACACTACTAATTAAATTAGGTTTACCGATTGTATTCCTAATATGTTTAGGATTAGTTATCTGGATAGCTGTAAAAAGTGCAAAGGATCTTCCAAAAGGAAAGAAATTTCATAAGTTATCCAGGAAAGAATTGAAGAGGATGAGAAAGTAAAATGACCAACTATCTCTCTAATCTATTAGACATTGTGGGTGAATACAACCCCACCACTGTAAAAAGCACCATAGTTACACTAATTTGTATAGATCTCTTTGGAATATACTGGTATTTGGGTTGGAAACAACTAGGAATAGGTATATTAGTCATGCTTATGATAGGTTTTACTGCTGTTATAATTGCTGAAAGAAGAAATGAAAAGGAGGTTAATAAAATGGATAATGAAAAGAAAGAAAAGATAAGAAAACTTGAAAAAGAACTAAAAGATCTTAAAGGAGATGATGAACATGAAGAAATTGAAGGAGAAGAAAAGAAAGAAGAAAAAGATGATGAAATGGGATTTGGGCTTCCAGATGCAGATGAATACAACAAAAGAGTTGAAAAAGCTTTGGGATCTGGGTTTTAATTAATATTATAAATCTTTTTGATTTTTTTTATTAAAAGCTTTTCCAATTTGTATTCTTCTAAAAGTCTAATAACTTTTATTAAAGAAGAAATTGAAAATCTATCTCCATCTTCTAAATCATCAATTAATAATTTTCTATAATGTTCTAACTTTCCATTTTCTTTTGAAATTATTTTCTTAGCTGTTTTTAATAGTTTATCTTTTTCAATCTTAGATATTAACCATATATATACTGGTTCTCCTGGAACAATTACATTAACAATTTTTCCAGTATGTTCTTTTCTAAATGGGATATGACTTGAAGTTCCAAATGGTGTTACTTTTCCCTCTATAACTACTCCTTCAAATTCTTTTTGTTTTTCAGTGATTTTAATTTTCATTTTTTATTTTCTCCACAGCTTTTTTCCATTCATTAACTCCACCTTTAAAATATTTATATAAAGCTCTCCCTTCATTAATAGTTAATATTCTATGAGATACTTCATTACTTAATCCTTTTTCTATAAAATATTCTTTTGAATATTTAGGATTAAGTGAAGAATGAACTGGAATCATCCCATTTTCATGACAAAGTTTAATATAACTCCCATATCTTTTATGGATATGACCAACAAAACCTGCTCCATATTCCTTTTTTATATCAATTAATGTTGGAGTTTTTCCTAATTTATCCCTTAATTTTAAAATCCTATCCATTATTTGTAAATCACAAACTCCATATTTATTAACTGTTTCCTCAGCTTTTTGTTTTCCTTTTCTATTTCCAGCATAACTATTTCCCTTACCAAATCCATTATGAGAAAATTTATTATTAAATCTTTCAGGATGTTCTTTCATTAATTTAATCATAACAGCAGATTGATTTAATCTAAGTTTTTTAGATCTTAATGCAGTTGATATTGATAATCCAAATTTTTTTCTATATTCATTAGAAGTCATCTTATGAGTTTGAGCTAAATGAGAATTAAACATCTGCAACCATTCACCACAAATATGACATTGTAGTTTTCCAGATTCATAATCTTCTACTATTACTCCCATATAACCAAACCCCTTTTTTACTTTTTCAAATGGAGGAATATATTTTCCTACATTAACAAATCCAGAAGGACTATTATATTTGATTTTATTCAATACAATTTTTTTTGGATAGTATGGCATTTTATTCTCCTATAGGATTATTCATTACTTTAATAACCGAATCTAATCTTTTTTGTTTTGTATCTTCATCAAGTTCATCCCAATCATCAGGCATAATTAATCCTTTATTTTCAAGACCTGCTTTTAACATTCTAGCTTTCCAATCATTTTTTTCTTTCTGATCTTGACATAAAACTTCACCCATCTTTGCAACCATACTTGTCATTTTGAAATCACTCCAATCAGTATGGTTTCCATCTATAAATTCCTTACAAACTTTTAATTCATCTTCAGAAATAACTTTATTATGAAATGCCTTATTAACTACTTCATTTAAAACACTTTGAAATTCATAACTTTCCCATGTCCTATTTTGATAAGTACATTTTCCAGTTTGTCTTTCAATTCCATTTTTAAGTAATGTAGCTAAATGTCTAAAACCATATCTTGTGCTTTGACTTTCACAAACCACTTCTATTTCTTTTGTTATTTTAAATATTCTCATTTTTCTCTCCATAATCTTTTAATATTTGTTTTGAATCAATTACTTCAAAACCATTTTGTTGTAAAAATTCTTTAATATGTCTTGTAGTTGTATCACTATATAATCCATATATTGTTGCTTTTCCATCTTCTATTTTAGCAACAACAGTTGAATAACTAACTAAAACTAATTTATCTCCATCATAGATTACTTTAGCTTTTCCATAAAAGCTTTTTCTTGAATCATATTTACATTCTAATTTTGTTTCCATTTTAATCATATATCTATGATATATCTATAGAAATAACCTTTATAAATGTTTCGTTTTGATTTAATTATTGAATAGTAACAAAATATATAGAATTATCTTCTTTTTTTGATTTGTCGTCGAGCTTTTACTAAATTCTTTAGTAATTTCTTTCTATGAATAGGAGTTATTTTTCTTTTATTTTTTGGAGGACTAATTATATACAAATCCCCTTCATGCTCATAACTTACTGATTCCTGCTTCCATTTTTTACCCCAGGAACCTATTTTTTTAATGACTTTAGGTCTATGTTTATTAAAATCCTTCTTTTCTGCAAATGCAGTAACTTTCACAGCTTTTTCTTTGATTAATCTTCCATGATCCTTTTTATCTTTTCTTTGAACCCATCCTCCAACTGCTTTGACACTAGTATAACCTCCGAACCTATCTGATAAATATCTTCTAACATTTCTTACTCTTTCAGACATTTCAGATTTAGATATTTTTCTTTGAGTTTTTACTCCAGAAGTAGAAGGAACAATAACTGCTTGTTCCACTGGCAAATGAAAAGTTCTAGACCTTGCTTCCTTAGTCATCCTTAATTTTTTTGTTTCTACCACTTTACAACTTTAGATCCTTAGATAATTCTTCTACCCTCTTTTCAAATCGTTGTGAATCAAATCTTGGATTAGACCTTGCAAAAACTGCTTTAGAATGAGCAGCTAAACTCATTTTTATCTTTTTGTCGTGGACATTGGCAATTATTCTTGCTTCCCTTTCAAAATCTTTTCTTGTTAGCATTATATTTTGTCCTCCTTACAAAAAGCGAAAGTCCATATCTCTTCCAGCTTTTCTTACTCTTGAATGGTATTTTTCTACACCTTTTCTGAGTTTTACTGCTTTCTTCTTACCCTTTTTTAGCATTTTCATAGTTTTCCTTTTCTTGTTTCTTAGATTAACAAAAAATCTATTCATAAATTCTCTATCTTAACATTTACATCCTCTTGCTCTTTTACCTTGAAGGGTATCAATTTTTCTATCTAATCTATTTAGTTTTCTTTCATCTTGATTATAATATTGTATAGCTTTCTTTTCTTTTTTTCTTAATGTTTTAAAGTAAGGATTTTGACCTCTACTATCTAGATCTGCAAATGTTTTTTTAGCCATTTCATTTCTAAATCTTTTAACTGTATTAATCCAAGAGTTTCTACTAACTCTTGTTTTCTTATAATCTTTTCTTAATCTTTCTATTTTTGTTATTTTTCTTTTTACCATTTTATTACCTTTTTTTATAACCTCTATATTGGTTTTTTGCTTTTTGATAATCTATAACAGATAATTTATTTGCTTCTGTTTGAGTTATTTTTTCTCCTTTTCTAATCTTAGACATTATCTTATTCTTTAATGTTTTTTTTCTTTTTACCATTTTATTTCTTTTTCATATAACTTTTTGCAAATTTAAGTGCTTGTGGTTTTGAATTTAGGGATT
>JAFCDH010000009.1 GCA_017609795.1 Candidatus Pacearchaeota archaeon
ATTTATCTCTTTTTCACAAAATCCATCATGCTTTTTCTGTTAAATTTGATAATTTCTCCAGTATTGCAATTTATTAAAATATTAAGAATAATTAATCCTTCTAACATGCAGGTTAAATTCCAGATTTGTTGATTATTGTGCATTTGCAAAACTGCAATTATTTTATGAAACTTTGCTTGGATATTATTTTCAAGAGCTTGTTTTTCTGCAATTGCTCTTAGTTCTTCAACTTCAGTTCTTGTTGAAGGATTTATTTTTTGAAGTTTTGTAATATTAGGATCATCAATTAATTTATCTTTCTTTATTATAACCTCATTATTTTTATCTAATTCAAATGTAAAAATTTTATCTGTATTTGAGATTTTATAATCTAAACTCTTTTTTTCATCATTACTTATAAAATCTAAAACAAAAAACCCTGCTACAAGCTCTATATTTGGATTTTCTTGTTTAAGTCTTTTAAAGACTGCTGAAGATTCTATTGTTGATAGTATTTGTTGGAATGTCATTTTATTTGTTTTATTATAGTAAAGTTTATATATCTATAAGACTATTGAATATTGATAATTGACTCAGTGTGGTCTTCGGGCAACGCTGAGTCCTCTTTTTTATTTATTATTTTTTGAATCATTTTATTTAAAGGTATAGAAAAGTTACATGTTTTTCTTAATGCTTGCGAGGAACTAGATATAAAGTAAGCATTTCCTATCTTCTTTTTTAATTTTTGTGCTGTTTTAATTATTGGGACAAAATCTTCGTCCCCGCTTACAATTATTGCATGTACAGAGAATAACTTTAAACTTAGGAATTTTTTTTAATTTATTTATAAATTTTTGGTGTTTCCAATACTTTTTAGGATTGGTTTTAAAATCTAATTGAGCGATATAATAATGTGCATTAACTAACTCTCTTTTTCTTAATAATTCTTCAATTAATCGTTTGAAATTTAATTTATCGGCAAGGCCTAATTTCTTTAAACTATGATATAGGTTACTTCCATCAATAAATATAGCTACTCTTTCTTTCATAATATCCTATGAATCTATCTATTATTAAAGATTTCTGTGATTATCTTCTTTCATCAACTTCTTTTTGAATTTGTTTAAGAAAAACATCTTTTTTAATTGTTTTAACTTTTTGATTTCTTCTTACTGCAACAGATTTTGTTTTTTCTTCTTTATCACCTATCACAATAATTAGAGGGATTTTTTCTATTTCTGCTTGTTTAATTTTTCCTTGAAGAGGTTCTTGAGAAAGGTCTATATCTACTCTGATATTTTTTTCATGTAATTCTTGTTTTAGTTTTTCAACAGCTTTGTTATTCCTATCTGTAAAGTTTATGATTCTTACCTGAATTGGTGCAAGCCATAATGGAAGGTGTCCTTTTGTATGTTCAATTAAAATTCCTATAAAACGCTCAAGAGAACCATAAATAGCCCTATGAATCATAATTGGTTTTTTTAATTTATTTGATTTATCTCTGTAAGTTAAATCAAATCTTTCTGGCATTGAAAAATCTACTTGAATTGTTCCACATTGCCAAGTCCTATTTAAACTATCTTTTATATGAAAGTCAATTTTAGGACCATAAAAAACCCCTTCTCCTTTATGGATTTTAAATTTTATTTTTTTCTTTTTTAAAATTTTTTCTAATACAGATTCAGCTTTATCCCATATTTCCTCGCTTCCAATTCTTTTTTTAGGCCTTGTAGATAATTCTACATTATATTTAAATCCAAAAATCTTATAGATTTTATCTGTAAAATTAATTATGTTTATTATCTCTTGTTCTAATTGTTTTTCAGTGCAAAAAACATGAGCATCATCTTGCGTAAACTGAATAACTCTAAATAATCCTCCTAAAACTCCTGAAAGTTCTTGTCTATGAACAGTTCCTAGTTCTGCTATTTTTAATGGTAAATCTTTGTAAGATTTTGGAGAGTTTTTGTAAACTAGCATACAACCAGGGCAATTCATTGGTTTTACTGCAAAATTTCTATCTTCATAATTTGTTGAAAAGATGTTTTCTTTGTATTTGTCCCAATGTCCTGAAATTTGCCATAATTTCTTATCTAAAACTTCTGGAGTCTTAATTTCTTTATACCCTTCTTTTCTAAGTTCTTGTCTCATTAATTTAATTAATTTATTATAAATAATTAAACCATTATGATGCCAAAAAACCATTCCAGGAGCTGTTTCTGAAAAAGAAAATAAATCCATTTGTTGTCCAATAATTCTATGGTCATTTTCTTTTAGTTTTCTTGTATCTAATTTTGTTTTTGAAATTTCTTTTAATAATTTTTTGTGATTTATGCCTTTATCTGAATCTGTTTTTTTCGTTTTTACTTCATCTACTAATTTTTGTGCTTCTCCTTGTTTATAATTTACTTCTCTGCTTAATTCTGCTAAAGGATGTCCTTTGCATTTTAATTCAAACTCTTTATAATAACCAAAAGGAGCTCTTGAGATTTTAAATCTTGATTTTCTTAATTTGCTCTCTACTTTTTTAAGTATTTTAAGAGCAAAATCTGGTCTGCTTAATGAAGAAGATAAATGTGCATAAGGATAAAGAAGTATATTCTTGGCTTTTACTTGTTTTGCAATTTTTTTAATTTCTTTTACAATTTCATCAACAACTTTTGGATTTGATTCATCTTGTCTTTCAATTGCTGTAAGTATAACTAAGGGCTCTTTTATATCTCCTTTTTGTCTTTTTTTTGAAATTTTCTCAGGTTTTTTCAAGGCTTTTTTTAATGCCTTATATCTGATATAATCACAGTGTAATGAGAGGATTTTCATGGATAAAATAAAGAAAGAATGTTTATAAAAGTTGTTAATCAAAAGCTTTAAATAAGGTTTTTGATGTGTAATAGCCTTAATGATAAGTAAAATGGCAGAGATAATAAAAAATCTAAAATCATCAATACTAATCTCAATATTAGCTTTAGCTACATGGAATTTTGGAGCTTATTGTGGAAAAAGATATAATCAAGCATTAGATAGACCAAAACCAGGTTTAGAGACAAAAATAGTTCAAGAAGATGTTTTAGAAGTTAGTGATGTTAATGAATCTAAATTGGTTGTTGAAAAACCTAAAAAGGTTGAAAAGATTAATGAAGTGAATTATGTGACATCTATTTCACAAAAAGCAATTGATTTTATAAAAAGCTATGAAAAATTTAAAGATACTGCATATCCTTGTCCTGCAGGAGTTTGGACAATTGGTTATGGACATACAAAAGGAGTTAAGCAAGGAGATAAAATTACAGAAAAGCAAGCTAGAGCTTATTTAGCACAAGATATTGCAATTATAGAAAAAGCAATAAGTAATTATGTTAAAGTGCCACTAACACAAGAACAATATGATACAATGGGAAGCTTTATTTTTAATGTTAGGTTAGAAGGATTTAAAGAAAGTACTTTATTAAAAAAATTAAATGAAAGGAAATATAGTGAAGTTTCTGAACAGATTAAGAAATGGAATAAATATAAAGGAAAGGTAAGACAAGGATTAATTAATAGAAGAAAAGACGAGATTGAAATTCTTGAGAAAAAAGATTATGTAAGGGATTATTAAAAACTAATTCTTCAAAATACACTTTTCAACAACTTTATTATCTAAGTTTTTTAATCTTTTTTGGAAATTCTTAATAAATTCTACTGCTTTATCTGCAAAAATCTTTTTTACATCTCCACTAGAAAGATTCCCTTTTTTATATTTGGTTTCTATATCTTTATATTCTTCTGGAGTAAGGAATAATAATTTAAGATATATGCAAGAAATATCTACATCTGGATTTCCTCCAAGCTTTTTATGTTCTTCAATTGTTTTTTGTCCTCCTGAAAAAGCCTTGCTTATTTTTTTTCTTATTGTTTTTTCATCGTCAGACAGGAAGATTGCTGTATTTGGTTTTGAAGTTGACATTTTTTCTCCATTAATTCCTGGCAAGAAATTTACATGTAATATTGCTGGTTTTTTATATCCTGCCCTTGAAGCAATGTCTCTTGAAATTCTTATATGTGCATCTTCATCAGGACCTATTGGAACTAAAACATTTGGAATTTTATGTTTTTCTTGAGGAAAAAGAATATGTGCTGATTGAACTGCTGGATAAAAATGAAGCCCAATATTTTCATCTGGTTTATACCCATAAGTTGCTTTTATTTCAGAGTAATTTACTTTTTTAGATAATTTAATTGCTAAATTGTATATATTAGTGTAAATTTGATCTATAATAAAAAAAGTATTTTTAGGATCAAATCCATAAGCTATAAGTTCTTTAGCTAGTCTTTTTGAGTTTTCTAAAGCTTGTTCTTGAGTTTTTACTTTTCCTGCAACATAAGATTCATCATCTGATATTGGAATAAAAACAGGGATTTTATATTTTTTTTGGAAAAATAGATTTGTATCAAATACTGCTTTATGTCCTAAATGTAATGTTCCTGAAGCATTTAATCCTGAAAGTATTGCCCCTTTTTCATGTTTTTTTAAAGCAGAAAAGAACTTATCAAAATCTCTGTGTGAAGCAATTAATTTATTATTAAAAGTATAAAAATTAGGAGTTTCACTAAGTTTGCTTATTGGAGTTGCTCCAAATTTCTTAATCAAATCTTGATTTTCTTGTGATAATTCCATAATTAGAAATAGGATTGTGGATATTTAAAGTTTGTTAAAAAACCCTTTTTTTAAACAACCAAAAGATATTTAAATAAGATAATCTTACTAATAAGATAAATAATAAATATTGAAAATGGAAAATTTAGAAGTTACAAGCATGAGTTCAAGGGGGCAAGTTGTAATCCCTCAGGAACTTAGAAAAAAACTTAGAATAGAAGTAGGAGAAAAATTTATAGTATTAGGAAATGATGATACAATAATCTTAAAAAAATTAGAGGTTCCTTCTTTTAAAGGATTTGAAATGCTTCTAAAACAAACTAGAGACTTAATAAATGAAAAAAATCTTAAGGAAAAAGATGTTGGTGAAGCAATTAAAAGAAATAAAAAATGAAGGTTGTTTTAGATACAAATGTATTTATCTCAGGTATTTTTTGGAAAGGAAATTTTTGTTCTCAAATAATTGATGCTTGGAGAAAAGGAAAATTTATTTTAATTAGTTCTTTCCCTATAATTTTAGAACTTACAGAAATCCTAAGCGATTTTAAAATTCAAATGCCAGAAAATATGATTGAAGCATGGAAAAATATGATTTTACAAAATTCAATCATTATAAAGACTAAAGATAAAATAAATCTCATTGAACATGATTCTGATAACAAATTTTTAGAAGTTGCTATTGAAGGAGATGTAGATTACATAGTTAGTCAGGATAAACATTTATTAGATTTAAAAAATTATAATGGTGTGAAGATTTTTCTTCCTGAAGATTTTTCTTCCTGAAGATTTTCTTAAAATACTAGATAGGAAGAATTCTAGATTATAGCTTGAAAGTTTCATAAGGTTTAAATATCCTATTCTATTATAGATAATATGGAAAAAAGAAGTTTGAACTTAATGTTAGTTATATCTTTATTTTTAAGTTTATTTTTAATACCAGTATTTTCAGCAGGAGTTTATTTTTCACAACCTGAATCAAGTTATAATTTAGGGGATATTATCGATATAACCTTAGATATAGAGCCTTTAGAAGAAGGACCTATAGAGATTGATTTGATTTGTGAAGATTCTCATCTTGTTTCTTATGATAGTGCTCCAACTAAAACTTTTAATTTTAAATTACCTTTAAATTTTGCAAATATTCCTGATTTAGATGGGGGAGAATGTTATTTTTCAGCAGAGTATTTTAGTCAAACTTATACAAGTAGAAGTTTTAAAATATCAAGAAAATTAAATGTGGATTTATCTAAAGATGCTCTTTTTTCAAAACCTAATCAAGAAATAACTGTTTCAGGAAATGTTAAAAGACTAAGTGGGGCTGTTATTGACGGGGAAGTTGAGATTGATATTCCTTTATTAGAATTAGCAGAACAAACTCTTGTAGAAAGTTTAGAAGAAGAAGGATGGAAACAAGAAGCTAAAGATTTAGCAACAAATAAATGGGAAACAAATGATTATTTAGAAATTTATAATGCAATTGATGATTTATATGATAATATAGAAAGCAAAGAGAATATAGAATATGTTAAATTAAAAAAAGAGGAAGTTAGTTCAATGAATGCTAAAAATAAAGATGCTGTTGTTTCTCAAAAACTTAAAGTAAAATATGAAAGTTTAGAAGAAGTTGAAGAGGAAAATGAAACTGTAGAAAAAAATGTGAATAAGATAGTTTATATTAATCTTTTAAGCATAATTAATGATGGAGATGTTGATTCTCAGGATTTTAAAAAATCAAATGATGAAGATGATGAAGAAGATGTAAAATTTGATAATGGAATGTTCTTTGGTAAAGTTATTGATGGGCAATTTTCAGTTTCATTTAGTTTAGCAGAAGATACTCCTGCAGGAGACTATAGAATTGATGTTCTTGTTTATGAAACTGATTCTTCTGGAGAAAAGACAAGCGAAGGAGTTGCTATGGCTAATTTAAAAATTTCACAGGTTTTAAATAGCATAGATATTGCATTAGGAAATGTTGAATTAGATCCTGGTGAAGAACTTAGCTTTAAACCAAATTTAATTGATCAGGCAGGATTTTTAATTGAAGATGAGGTATCTATTATTATTCAAGATGAAGAGGCAATTAGAATTTTTGAGAAAATTGTTCCTTCTGGAGAAACAATAAAATATAATATTCAAACTAATTTAACTTCTGGTTATTATGAAATATATGCTTCTTCTGATGGAATTACTAAAACAAAGAAATTTTATGTTAATGAAAAAGCAATTATTTCTTTTAAAATAAATAATCAAACATTAACAGTTACAAATGTTGGAAATATTCCTTATAAGAAGAATATTCAAATAAATCTAGGTGAAGAGTCTTTTGTAAGAAGTTTGAATTTAGATTTAGGAGAAAGTCAGGAATTTGAATTAGAAGGTTATGATGGAGAATATGATGTTTGGGTTAGTGATGGAGATAATGAAATTACTCAGCCAAGTGTAAGTTTAACAGGAAATGCTGTTAATGTTAAAGCAGCAGGAAATAGTTTACTAACTACTCCTATTATCTGGATTTTTCTTATAATAATCTTAGGTGCAGGATTTTTATTTTTATTTAGAAATGTCTTAAAAAAGAAATCTTTTGCATATCCTTTTAAAAAACTTTTTCATAGAAAGACAATTAAATTAAATAATCAAGGAAAAATAACAAAAGAGCCTGGAGAAAAAGAATCTGAAAAGAGAAAACCTGAAAAAACTGTTGAAAAAAAATCTTTTTTTAAGAAAAAAGAATCTAAAACCCCATCTCGTCATGAAGCAGAGCAAGTTTTAGTTTTAAGGGGGCAAAAAAATAGGGCTACTGTTGTTGCATTACATATTAAAAACAAAATAAATAAAACTGCTAAAAAAGGTTTGGAAAGCGCAATAGAACATGTTTATGAAAAAAGAGGCGCTGTTTATGAGAGAGGAGATAATATTTTTATTGTATTTAGTCCTTTAATGACTCGTTCTTTTAAAAATGAAATAAAGGCTGCTAAAGCTGCTGAAAAAATTATATCTGCATTAAAGGAACATAATAAGAAATTTGCAGATAAAATTGATTTTGGAGTTGGAATAAATTCTGGAAATATAATAAGCAAGTTTGAAAATAAAAAACTAAAGTTTACAGCATTAGGTAATTTAATTGGACCTGCTAAAAGACTTGCACAAGCTTCTAAAGGGCAGTTATTAATAACAAAAGAAGCTTATGAAAGAGGTATTTCAGATATTAAAGCACAGAAAAAAAAGTTTAAAGGAACAGATGTATATGAAGTTAGAAGGATTATGGACCAAGAAAAAAATAAAGCATTTATTCATGGATTTTTAAAAAGGATGAAGAAAGAGGGTGAGGAGAAGTGAGGTTATTTCTCAACCTTTCTCTAACTCACAACCAGAAAGACTTGATAATTCTTCAGAAGTAATATCTTTATTGATTTTATTATTTTTTATAACCCAGGTAGGGAAAGAATCTACTCCCTCTTGTAAGCAAGCATCTTTATCTCTGAAACAGTTTTTTATTTTAATGTATTCAAAATACTGTATTAACTCAATATCATTTAAAGTTTCACTAACTTTTTCTGTGTTGATATATAATATAATTTCTTGTTCATTTAAACAGCTTTTAAAATCTTCATTAGCATTAGAAACTGAAAAACCAGTATATTTTGTTATAGAATTAGTAATAACAAAAAATACAGAGATTAAAACAACTCCAATAACTAATGTAATCAATATCCTTTTTTGAAATCCCATAAAATATAAAACATTATCTTGCTTTTAAATATTTTGATTTTCTTGTCTTATTTATGGGTTTCTTTAGGTCTATAGTTTCCTAAGAGTTTCCTAACCCTAGGTTTTAAATTGTCATGATAAATATTTGTTAAGGCAATTATTGCTGGTCCAGGAATAAGTAAATATCCTAATCCCCTTACATCTTGATTACTAATTAGAAGTATGCCTAATCCTCCTATCCATTTAGCAAAAGTCCAATAATCTTCTTTTGATTCATCTGGAATATATCTAGATTCAAATCCATTAATTTGATCTTTAGATTTTGGTGAAAGATCTGAAAAACTCATTTTTTTTAATTTACTATCTTCTTTATTATCTTTACTACTCTTACTTTCTAAGTTATCCATAATCTTAAAGACTTAAAAAGGTTTTTAAATATTGTTGGGATTTATTATTTAAGAAAAAATGGATGAAATAAAAGAATTAAAGCAAAAATCAAAAAAACATGCAGAAAAAGCAGGAATTAAATTAAATTCTAATGAAAAGATTGTTAATGGAGTTTTTAAAGGATTGTTAAAAAACAAAAAGAAATATGGAGAAATATACTGTCCGTGTAGAGTTATTACAGGGAATAAAGAAAAAGATAAAAAGATTATTTGTCCTTGCATTTTTCATATGAATGAAATTAAATTACAAGGACATTGCCTTTGTATGTTGTTTGTGAAGTGAATGATTGAACAGAAGATAATAAATAAACTGGTATTGTATAAAATATGGTGAAATGCAGATGAGAAGAATAAGCTTTAAAGATAATAAGATTACTTTGAAATGAGAAATGTGAAACTAAATAATACCTATCAAATTCCAGTTAAAAAATAAATTAAATAAATATGGAGGTAAAAATGGTTAGTGTTAATAAATCAAAGTGTATTGGATGTGGTTCATGTGTTTCAGCTTGTTCAGGGGTTTTTGAAATAAAAGATGGAAAAGCGCAAGTTAAAGCAGGAGCAGACACAAAAAAACCTTGTGTGAAAGAAGCTAAAAATATTTGTCCTGTTGATGCAATAAGTTAAGTGTTTTTTATAGAATTAATTAACAGCTTCTATTTTAACATTAACTGGAAGAGGGATTTTTATGTTTTTCATTCCCCCCCTTCTTCTGAAATTAAATATTTTAAATCCTATTAATTTATTAGTTCCTTCTTCTCTTCCTTCAAATAGATCATCATCTATCTCATTGAAATAACAATTTGTTGGTTCTTCTAAGAAAAGTTCTAAGATATCTGTTTCTGAATCATAAAAAATTTCTAAATTTTTTTGCATTTTATCTTTTAATTAATTTTTTAGTTATGAAGGATGTAGCTACAAAACCTCTTCCATTTAAATATTTAACTGAAACTAATAAATAATCTTTTTCTAATTTATAATACAAAGAGTAATTCTTCATATCTTTATTATACTTATGAGGGCCTATTATTATTGAATTAGCTAATGCTTTTTTATATCTTCTAATTTATTTGACATGTTTTTATGTCTCATGGTTATATGATTCTCTCTCTTTTGTTAGATGAATTTTTCTTCCACTTTTACCAGTTATTTCAAAAACATAATCCATGAATTTTAAGGTTCTCTAGATTATTTAAGGTTTTTCACTTTCTTTTTATTTTTTTACCTTTATAAAACTTATAATAACTAAAAGTAAGGCCCTTTACTAAGATAAAAAATAATGCACCAACTGTTCCAAATATTAAATCAATCATAGTATCATCATTTCTATCTAATAGGATTTTAAACTTAACAAATCCTGAATGATCTCTTAAATAAACCCCTTGTAATTTTAAATTAAAAAATTGATCTAAAAGATACTCACTTACTTCAAATATAGCAAGCATAGCAACAACAATAGAAAAGGTCATAAAAAGTTTCATTCTAAAACTAATTCCTTCCACTTTATTTACTAAAAAGAAAACTAATACAGATAATAAAATCGGGCTTAAAACGTGAAGAATTTTATCATAATTTGGATAAATAAAATATAATGGGCTAAACATTACTCCTGTTAAGGAGATTAAAATAAATATTAAATAATGGCATTTTTTAAATTTTAATTTTAAAAAAACATCTGCAGAATAAAAGATTATAATTGCAAAAACAAAAGTTAAGGTTCTTAGAAAATAATTAGTGTTTTTTAAAGCATAAAAAAATGCAAATAAGATTATTGCTATTCCAAGATAAATTAGTTTTCTTGTATGTTTTTTTAACATTTTTCCTCTTTTTTTTGATATTTTATTCTAGTATCTTATGGATTTTATGAATTAAAAACCTTCGGTTTTATTTCAAATACATAACATTTATAAATACATATGAATTATTATTCATATAATCCTTTTTAGAAAAAAGCGTTAATGTAAAAAAATAACTTTTCCGAGAAAAGTTAAATCAAAATCTAGAATAAGATGAAACAAAATACATATCACATATTTTTTAGCAAACTTTCTAATGAACTTAGAATTAATATTATTTCAAGTTTAGAGGAAAAACCAAAATCTGTAAATGAGCTTTCTAAAGAGCTTTCTATTGAACAGAGCAAGCTAAGTCATGCTCTTAAAGAATTAAAAAATTGTAATATAGTTAAAGTTGAACAAAGAGGTAAACAAAGAATATATAGTTTAGGAAAAACAATTATTCCTATTTTAAGGCTAATTGATTATCATGGTAAAGGTTGTGAAGAATGCAGGGGGTGTAGGAAATGAAACAAATATATTTAGATAATGCTGCAACAACTGCTGTAGATTTAACTGTAGTAAAAGCTATGCAACCATATTTTTTAGAAAAATATGGTAATGCTAGTTCTCAGCATCTTATTGGACAAGAAGCAAAAAGAGCTTTAGAAGAAAGTAGAGGAACTATTGCTCGTTCTATTAGAGCAAAACATGATGAAATCATATTTACATCTGGAGGAACTGAAAGTAATAATCTTGCATTAAAAGGATTATTCTTTTATAATAAAGAAAATAATACTGGGAAAAATCATATTATAACCACAAAGATTGAACATGATTGTGTTATGAATTCTTGTAAATGGTTAGAAAAACAAGGAGTTAAGGTTACTTATCTTGATGTAGATTCAGAAGGTTTTGTTAATCCAAAAGATGTTGAAAAAGCAATAACTTCTGAGACATTTCTTGTTTCAATAATTCATGGGAATAATGAAATTGGAGTAATTCAATCAATTGAAGAGATTGGTAAAATATGCAAAGAAAAAGAAGTTTTTTTTCATATAGATGCTTGCCAGTCTTTTACTAAAACAGAAATTAATGTTAAAAAACAAAATTTAGATTTAGTTACATTAAATGCTCATAAAATTCATGGACCAAAGGGTGTTGGAGCATTATATATTAAAGAAGGAATAAAAATAATTCCTTTGCTTCATGGTGGAGGCCATGAAAAAAATTTAAGAAGTGGAACAGAGAATATTTCTGGAATTGTTGGTTTTGCAAAAGCAGTTGAATTAGCTAAAAATAAATATTTGAATTATATGAAAAATTTAAGAAATCAACTTATAGAAGGAATTTTAAAAATACCTAACACAAATCTTAATGGTCCAAAAGAAAATAGATTATGTAATAATATTAATGTTTGTTTTAATAATATTGAAGGAGAAGCTATTGGAGGATATTTAGATGCTTATGGGATTTCAGGTTCAACTGGAAGTGCTTGTTCTTCACATAATTTAGAAGTGAGTCATGTTTTAAAGGCAATTGGAAAAACAGATTTACAAGCTAACACTTCTATAAGACTAAGTTTAAGCAAATTTAATACAAAAGAAGAAATAGATTATGTTTTAGATGTTTTGAATAAAATTGTAATTAAATTAAGGAGGATGTCACCCATAAAATGAGAGACAAATTCGAAGAGTTTAATGGTGCCTTTAAGAATGAGGCAGATTTCATCGAAGAACTTGATGAAGAAGGGTTAGACCTCGATAATGTAGAAAGGCAACATTTTGAAGAAGATAAGTGAAATAATATGATAAAGGAAGAAAAAATAGAAAAAACTAGACAGAAGATTACAAAAAATATGAGCTTTAGTGAAATAATTAATAAAAACCCAGAGGTAATTGAAACTTTATTAAATAATGGAATGCATTGTATTGGATGTCCTATGTCTCAACAAGAGACATTAGAACAAGGGGCTATTGCTCATAGATTAAATATTGATGAACTTATTAAAGAGTTGAATGAAAAAGTTGAAAAATGATTAAATATCAATATCTTATAAGCGTAGGACGAGATGTTCTACTGAGATAAAGCTACTCTCAACCCTTTCAAAAAGGCTTGACCCAAAGGATTGCTTGATTGTGCTTTTAGAAATATAAATAAAAAGATATAAAAATGAAAAATTTACATTATAAGGTTTTACTCCCTGTTGTCATAGGGCTTGTTATTATTTTGGGAGGAGATATTGATTCTCATAAACAGAAAAGATTTCAACAAAAAGAAATACCCTTAAAAATAAAGTTAGAAGAGAAAACAGATAAAGAGGAAAAAGAAATTAATTATTTTAAGAAAAGTTCTCTTTTTGCTGCTTGTGCTCTTGCAGATTTTAGAAAAACTCCTATTCGCTCTGTTGAAGACTCAGTTAATGAGTTTTTAGAGAAATATCCTCAATTAAACTCTGAAAATCAAAAAGAATTAAAACCACATCTTGAAGATAGTTTATATTTTTTAAAGAATCTATATGAAAAAAAGTCTCGTCATTCAGATAAATTTTGTTTTTATGAAGAAAAAGCTATTGGATTAGGATTAGATATGGCAAGGATTTTAGGTGGATGATAAAATGAAAAATAAAGAAATTTTTGAAAGAGCATATGAAAAACCAGGGGAAGCTATCTGGACACATTCTAAATCTCCTGAGGAATTAATGAAATTAGTTGAATCTCAAAAAATTAAACCTTGTAAAGTTCTTGATATTGGATGTGGGGAAGGTTTTTATGGAATATATCTTGCCTCAAAAGGATTTGAAGTATTAGGAATTGATATCTCTAAAAATGCTATCAAATATGCAAATGAAAATGCAAAAAAAGCAGGAGTCAATATTAGATTTAAAGTAATGGATTTAAAAGATTTGTTAGAATTAAAAGAAACTTTTGATTTTGTTTTAGAATGGGCGATTTTACATGGAATTCCTTTTAAACAAAGAAAAAAACATGTAGAAAATGTGAATAAATTATTAAATAAAAATGGGAAATATCTTTCAACATGTTTTAATATCCAAGATGTTAAATTTACAGGCCCTGGTAAAAGAGTTAGAATAGTTCCAGAAGGACAAAAAATTTCTTCTGGAATGAAAATGTATTTCTCTACTCTTAATGAATTAAAAAATTTATTTGAAGATGATTTTAAAATAATTAAAAATAAAGTAATTGAAAAACATGGGGCAGGAAATAGGTCAAATGTTTGGAATTACTTTTTTATGGAGAAGAAATGAAAAACAAATTTGACAAACTTTCTTATAAAGAAAGTTGTGAACAAAGAATTAACTTTTGTTGCCAAAAGTTAAATCAAAAGCTAAATTTGTTTTTATTTAACAATCAAAATGAAAAACAAATTTGAACAATATAATAAAGAAGTTATGAAACATTTTCTTAATCCTAAGTTTTCTGGAGAAATAAAAAATCCAGATGCAGTTGGAATAATAAAAAATAATCATTGTGGAGATATAATGAAAGTTTTTTTAAAAATTGAGAAAGGAAAAATAAAAGATATAAAATTTCAAACAATGGGTTGTGGTGCAGCAATTGCTTCTTCTGATGTTTTATGTAAATTAGCATTGGGTAAGAGTTTGGGGGAGGCAAAGAAAATTAGTAATAAAGATATAATTAAAGAACTTAAAGGATTGCCTTCAATTAAACTACATTGTTCTGTTTTAGGTGAAAAAACTTTGAGAAAAGCTATTGAAGAGTATGAGGGGG
>JAFCDH010000010.1:0-32481 GCA_017609795.1 Candidatus Pacearchaeota archaeon
CCACCACTCTCTCTTATTGCATTATTCCTTTCCTGAGCCATATGATATTGCATTCCAACATCTCCTAAAACATGCATTCTATGAATATTAGCAGGAGTATTTTCTATACATCCATTAACTCCTAAAGCCAAAGCTCCACCTAATAAACATCTTCCTAAATATCCTAATTTATTTGGTTTCATCTTGTTTTTATTATTTTATTTAACTTTTTAAATCTTTCTATTTTGTTACTATTTTATAGTTATATCAATATTATCCCCACCCCACATTTTATCAAGCTCAATTAATAAATCATCTGAGTTTTCTTTAAATCTATTTTTTCATCTTCAAGGCTTAATCTTCTCATCTCCATCTTATTATATTTTATAAGATATTGATATTTTTTTTAAACCCCTGCTTTAGCTTTTATCTCACTCATAAAAGCATCTCCAATCTTTTGTTTATCACCATCAATTTTCCATTCAATTCCATCATCTGTATATTTTCCAGCAATATTAACATAAGCACCACAATCTCCAAGAGAATAGCAAATCTCATTCATTTTTTTAGCATAACTTTGTTCTAAACATTCGCAATTATCTTTACATTTTCTTTTTTCTAATAATCCTTTTTCATAAGTTACAACACAGACTGAATTTCCTAAAGAACAGATACTTGAAGCATCTCCTTCATCCCAGAATTTTAATCCAGCAGGAACATTTGGAACACAAGCTCCTCCGCCAACCTGCACCCCAGAGCCTTTTTCTTCATCTTTATCATCCCCTCCACCAAAAAGCCCGCCTATAAACTCTCCTGTAATTGGAGCTACTGCTTGTCCTGTAATTCCTCCCTGAAACCCTCCTGTACTTCCTCCACTAAAAACAGGATTAGAACCAGCTCCTGCTTCAGCACTTTCAGTTGTTAATCCAGTAAAATGAGCTCCTTCTAACCAATAACAATCTCTTTTATCAGTATTTAAACAATCATCTTCTTCATCTTGGTCAATACAATCAGTCCATCTATTAATTCTGCAAGCAGCTTCTATAAATCCTTCTCCAGCACCAGACTCAATAACTCCTTCATAACAAACTTCGTTTCTAAAATCAGCACAAGGTTCAATTGTTTCTTCACCTGCAATACAAACATGTCTAAAATGTCTGCTTCCTACTGCATCTGCTCCTTCACCAACATTTCCATCATAAATACACCAGCTTTCTCCATTTTTATAATCATTTCCATCTTCAGTATTATAACAATTTAAATCAGTACAATAATAATTACCATAACTTGCACTACCTTTTGAACAAATACTTCCTTTAAAATAATCACAATTTCCACAAGTTCTTGAACCAGCGTTTGCATTTTCAACACCATAACCACAACTTTCAGATTTATCAATTACTTTCTTCCAATAAGATTTATCATTTATTTTAGAACCATCATAAATGTTAGCTTGATTCCCACAAGTATCTAAAAAATAAACTTCATCTTTTCCTTTAATACAAGCAGTCTTAGTAGAAGGCCCACAATTAGTTGCTAATTCTTCTGCAGAACATAAATAATCTTTAAAAAATTCAGTATCAGAAGTTTGTCCTTCTACTGTTTGTGATTTTAAACATTCTCCACGAGTTGTAAATCTACAAGTTCTTTGATAATCAATTTCATAAACACAAGCACCTTCATCTTGTGCAGCAGCAAGTGCAATACATGTTGTTTCATCTCCAACATCATTTCTAAAATTAGTTTCTAATCCAAATAAGCCAGATAATCTTTTGCATCTAGTTAATGTTACAAAACTTGCTTGAGTTCCTAAAACACAACAACCAAGATTACATTGAGGAATATTACATTCTGCATCATCAATCCAAGTCCCATTTCCATCATTACAAACTTTCTGAGGAGTATTTTCCATGCACAATCCTTCTTGAGAATCATAACAACAACCAGATTTACAAAAACTAGTTGCATCACAAGAAGTTGGAGTTTTTCTAAAACCAGTATTACAATTTTCTTCTAATGTATTTTGACACCAAGCACCAGATTGAGTTTTTTCACAACATGCATTTGCTGCAGGCCATGTTTGCTCTTGAGCAAACATAAGAGGAACAATAAGCAAATTAAATACAATTATTATTCCTAAATATATTTTTGTTTTATTGACCATTTTTTTATATTATAATTTATTTTTTTCTTTATTATATTATTCTTCGGTATTTTAATGGATGTTTATGTTTTATTATCTGAGTAGCTTAAGCTTAATCCCATTTTCTTTAAGTTTTGTTATGAATAGCTTAATCTTCTCAACATTCTCATCCTATGCTTATAAGATTCTAGTTTATATTTTATCTTATTTATTTTTTTCTTTATTTATTATTTCTTTTATTTGGATTTTTAGTTTAGGGATATCTTGTTTAATAACATCCCAAACAGTTTTAAAATCAACACCAAAATAATAATGAATCATTTTGTCCCTAATTCCTGCAATCCCTTTCCATTCTACATTAGGATATTTTTTTCTAAATTCAGAAGGTATATTTTTTATAGCTTCACCAATAATCTCAATTCTCCTTATTGTAGCATCTTTCAAAAGATTATCCTTTTTGAATTTATTTTTTGTTATATTGTTCATACTTTTTATTATCTTATCTATTTCATCCCGGATATGGTTGATAAATACTAAAGAATCCCTTTTCATATTATTCTTACCTCCTCTGCCAAAATTCTTTCTTTTAAATAAGGACTAATCCCATTATATGTTAATAAGTCAACTTTTTTTTGTAAAATCTTTTTAAGAAGCATTTCAAGTTTTACTAAATCAAGTAAACTAAATCTTTTCCCCTTAACATCAACTAAAATATCAACATCACTATTTTTCTTTTCCTCACCTCTTGCATAACTACCAAATATCCCTGCTTTCTTAACTCCATGGTCTTTTAGAGTCTTTACAATTTGTTTTTTTATTTTATTTACATTATTTTTTACCATTTTATATTATTTTTCTATATCTCTATAATCTTAGAGCTTTGAAGATGACTTGTATAACTTAATCTTCTCAACATTCTCGTCCTATGCTTATCAGATTCCAAATCACCCAATCAATCCAGCAGGTAATGCCAAACTCCTTGAGGCAAACATAAATTTATTTTCTTCATAATCTCTATCAGTTAAAATATAAATTGTTGTTCCTTCACCTTGTTTTTTCTTTTCAACTTTTAATGAAGGATAATACATCATATAAGTCATAGTTTCTGAATCCCCATAACGAGCTTCATAATTTGAGATTGAACTTGCAATCATAACCATATCATATAATTTGGAAGACACATCTGTTTTAATAGATTTATATGCTTCGGTAGTTTCTTTTGTAATTCTTAAATCAGCATCTATATTAATAATAACATTATTAGGAACTAAAGAATATGAAATCTCAGGATTTTTCATAGAAACACTATAACCTTTTCCTTCAAGCGAAGCTTTAACAGAATCAATGCAATTTTTAATTCTAGGATCAGAATATTTTTTTATCTCTTGTTCAATTGATTGTTTTAACAAAGGTTTTTGCATTATACAAGTTTTATAATATTCTTCTGTATAACACAAATAATCTACTTTATTTCCTTGATATAAATAATAATGTTCAGGATCTAAACTCCCTCCCTGAACTTTCAAAATATTAATAGCTTCTTCAACAGGTTCTTGAGCACATTTTTTAATTTGATTTACAGGAGTTTCAGGACTAAAAATAGAAAATATATTTTCCTTTCCAGTTAGTAATATCACTAAAACAATTATAATTGCTATTGCAAGTATTATAAATACTGTTACTTGTGCGCGCTTACTCTTTTTTCCTACCATCTTTTTATATTTATTTAACTCATCCCTTGTTTATAAATTTTAACTAATCAACGAATAACCTTTAACTTTTCTTTTACCTCCTTTTTTTCCATATTCATCTTTACATTGGATAATATAAGTTCTTAATTGCCAATTTCCAATATGTTCAATTCCATCTCCACTCATAATCTCTGCTTCATCCCAATTAAATTCATCAAATGAATATCTACATTCAGCTTGCTCATCTGTAATAACTTTCATACCACTATCATAATACATTCTTATAATTCTAGGTCCTGTACTATCAATCCTTACTCTAAATAAAGTTGAAGTTTCAGCAGTATTTCCAGCAACATCTTCACATCTAATATCAACCTCATATCTTCCCCTTGTCATTCTATTAAATACTTGATTATGATAATTAGAATCTGTTTCATAAAATCCAATTTCTCCAACTCCAAAGTCATAATAACATTTTGCTTTTCCTTGTTCAGCACCACCAGAAGTTTTAACTTGTAATTCAACTGTCATAGGTTCAACACCAGAAAAAATCTCAGCATTATTAATTGGTCTAACTTCATCAATCATAAGCTCAGAAGCAGATTTTTGCAAAGAGTAAGCATAACTTTCTGTCATTGTATTTTTATTATCAGAAATATCTTGACATTTAATATAAATATCACTATTCTCATCTAAGTTAGTAAGATTAGTTTCACAAGCCCATCCATATAATCCATAATCTTCTAAATCAGTTTTACAACTCATTTGATTTTCCATTAAATCATACCCTCTATCTTCATTACTATATTTACAATTTGAAGGTTCATTAATCCAAATATCTAATTCTTGTTTAGTTTGATTATAACCTATATAACCATTATTTTCAGGTTCTGTTCTTGCAATTCTTGGAGCAGTTAAATCAGGACCTGGTTCAACACAAGTTCTTATTGTATAACTTGCTGCATTAATAGCTCCATTAATGCTTTTACATTTTACATAAAAGTTAATTTCACCTAAAGCTTTTATTTGTTCATCAGTTAAATTATATTGATTTCTAAATGCTTCAGGACTTGGCATAAACATTAGGTTTGTATGATTTGCTAAATATAAATTACTTCCACCAAAATAATCTGTCATTTGATCATAAGTATGCAAAGGATCTTCACTTATTTTACATTGAGCAGGTTTATCTGTTTCAATTCCAAATTCAATAGGAGTAAATTCAGGAATACACCCAAGATTATCACTTTCAACTAATCTAAATCCATTTGCACTAATATCATAATATTCATAACCTTTTGTCATTGTTCCAAACAAAGGACTTATCCTAGGACTGCTAACATCAGTAGGAGAATTATCAATACATAATTCTTGATCTGTTCCTTTATTAATAAACTCACATGTTTGCCCTAAACTTTGACATCTATATTCTGTACATGGAGTTTCAAAAGGATCATTTGCATTACATTTATAACAATTATCCCCACCTGTTGGAGCCTGCCATGGCATACATTTAAAATTTACAATTACTTTTTTTGATTTTCCTATTCCTAGGGCGAGCATTGTTATTGCTATTATGATTCCGATTATACCTAGAGGTTTTAAAGCAGGAGTTCCCCAAATAGCTAGAGCAGCAACAACTACTCCTCCAGAAACAATCCATGCAGTTGAAGATTTTACTCCAAACCCTGTACTTAAAAAATTTTGAACAGACCATATTGCGGCAGCAGTAGCTACTGCATTTCCAAATGCTGTTGTCGCTGTTTTAGTTCCTGTAGCCGCACCAGCCCCATGAGGTGCACCTGCAGCTGTGATTGCAGAAGAAGCACTTGTGCTAGTCCCAATACTAGGTCCAAGATTACCAATAATTTCTCCAACACCAGTACCTATATCACCAATAACAGGTAATCCTGCAAGAGTTTTATAAACACCAGACATTAAATCAATTCCTAAAGCTCCTAATCCTGCAACAGCCATTCCAGCAATTTTTAATTTACTTATTCCTCCACCCTCATATTCAGGATTTTCAGGACTTAACCAAGCTCCTCCACCTAAAAAACTAAGATTCCCAGGCTCAGCAGGGTCTTGTCCAGGATTATTACGAGCATATTTTCTATATTGTTCACCCCCTATTTTTCCAGCATCAGAACTATATCCATCATCAGTATATTCTCCTGCAATATTTACATAACCCCCACAATCTCCTAAAGAAGTACATAGCTCATTCATTTGTTGTGTAAATATAGATTTTTCACAATCACAATTAGCTACACAGTCCCATCCAACAAATTTTCTATGTGAAAATCTTTTAACATAAATCACAGTGCATGTTTGGCTTGCCATAGAACATGCCATTTCAGCATTTTTTCCACTTTCTTCACTAGACAGGTCAAATCCTGCAGGATATTTAGGAACACACATATCAAAATTAAATTTATCAATATTAACTCCTTTAATAATACAATCAGGATTTTCATCACACTCTTCTCTCATCTTTTCAGTGTTTTCTCTGGTATTATAATCTAAACAACTTCTCCAATTATTAACTCTGCAAGCAGCCTCTGAAAAACTTCCACCCTCATTTAAATCAGTTTTAGATTCAACACAAATTTGATTTCTATAATCTTGGCAAGGTTCTATTCTTTCTTCACCCATAAAACAAAGATGTTTTACATGTCTGCTTCCAACAACATCTCTTCCATCACCTATTGTTCCATCATATTCACACCAACTCTCTCCATTTCTTTTTCCAATGTCTTCACAATTCACACTTTTACAAGCAGGTTCTCCTGCAACTAAACCACAATAATTACCAATAAATAAACTACATTCTTCAGCAATATCTTCTTTATTTCCACAAGAATCAAACCAATAAACACTATCTTTTCCTTCAACACATTCTTTATGGTCTTTAGCAACACAATTAGTTTCTAAACTTTCATCAGAACAAAAAACATCTTTATAAAAATTCCCACCTCTGCCTCTGCATTCTTCACTAGTTATAAACCTACATTCATCATCTAAAATACAAGCACCTTCATCATCTCTTTCAGCTAAAAATATACATTCTATCTCAGTATTAATTTCAGGCCTAAAATCAGTTTCCAAACCTAAAAATCCTGATTCAACTTCACAATTTCTTTCAGATGTAAAAAAAGCATCATTTCCTAAAACACAACAACCTCTTGAACATTGGGCAATATTACAAACCTCATTATCAAACCATTGTCCATTACAACTTCTTTTAGGAGTTTTTTCATCACATAATCCTGTTCCTGAACTATAACAACAACCTAATTTGCAAAAACTTGTTTCTTCACACATAGTAGGAGCAGATTGAGCTTCTTGTTTACATTCTTCATCTGCAACAAACTGACAAGAACTTCCATCATTTGTTTCTTCACAACAAGAATATCCTGGAAGTGTTTGCGCACTAACACTTCCTGTTGCAGAATATACTAAATAACAAAATGCAAAAGTAGATATTATTAATATTAAAATCTGAAAATAACTCATCTGCGCTTTTTTACTAAAATATTTTTTTATCATTTTTTGTTTTTTCTAAAATCTTATAAGCACAATCAAGCTTTATTATCTGAATAGCTTAATCTCAGTAGGGCATCTCGTCCCACGCTTATAAGATTCTAATATTTATTTATTCTCTTCAGCCTCCTTAAAATCTTCTTTAGTCAATTTAATACAAACATTTACTAATCTAATTAATTCATTACATCTTGAAAAAGGGCTATCTCTTTTTCTTTCAAAATAAGTCCATAGAATTGTTTTAATCCCTTTTTTCTTTAATTTTTCAATAACCGGAACAAAATCAGAATCTCCAGAAACTAGTGCAATCCCTTTAACATTATCAGATTCTAAAGGAACACTTGCCAAATCCATTCCTAAATACATATCAACCCCTTTTTGTTTATAAACAAAAATATTATTAATTTTTAATCTCTGAGTTCTTCCTTCTCTAACAATAATATTATCTTTTTTAAATCTAGAAATAAATTTATCATATAATTTCTTTTTTTCATTTTCTTTAATACTAGATTTTTTGCTTTGAAATGGGGGGGCATCATAAAGATAAATCTTTTTAACAATACATTTGGTTTTTTTTGCAAGTGTTTCAACAAAATTTCTTACATTATATCTTAAACCTTCATTAAAGAAATGTTTTTTAACCCTCATTAAATAAGCATTATCAATAAAAACAATAATTTTTAAAAAATCGTCCGGCAACCTCGAAAGATCACCGGGGAGTATCATATTATTATTATCTTTTCCTTCTTTATAAACTTTTTCATTATATTTCATTTTTTGTTTTTTTCTATATCTCTATGAATCTTAGAGCTTTGAAGATGACTTGTATAGCTTAAACTCAGTAGAACATCTCGTCCTACGCTTATAAGATATTGATATTATTTACCCCCTAAAACCCAGCTGGCAATGCACAGCTTTTAATTGCAAATTTAAATTCTTGATTTGTTGTTATATCTCTAATTGTGTAAATTGTATCTGAATCTCCTGTTCTAAATTTTTGAATATCATATTTAGGATAAATAATCATAAATCCTAAAATATCAAAATTGCAATATTCTGCTTCTTGATTTACAATTTCAGATGCAACCTTAGATAAATCATAAAGAGGATGAACCAAGTTTGCTTTAAATTCACTAAAGCTCTGGACCTTATCTCCCCTAGTCATTTTAAAATCTCTTTTAATATCAACAACAACTTTATTTTTCTGAAGTTTTGTTATTACCCCCATATCCCCCATTTCAATATCATATCTTGATTCAAGTTCTGATTTTAAAGATTGAAAACAATTAGAAATTCTTGGTTGTATATAAGTAGTTATTTCCTTTTCCATATGTTCAATTAACATTGGTCTTTGGTTTATACAAGGCTCATAATAATTAGCATTATAACATAAAAAAGTTATTTCTTCATTTCTGTAAATCATACTTCCTTTTGGCTCTAAATCTCCTCCTGTTTCTAATAAAATTTCAACAGCATCTTCAGTTGCTTCACGAGTACAGCTTTCAATATATGATTGAGGATTTGTTTCATCTCCAAAACCAAAATCAGGTTTTTTAACTAAAAGAAAAAGTAAAAGCATAGAAACTACTAGTATCAAAGCTAAGATTATGAAGATTGTTACTTGCCCTGTCTTATTTTTAAAGAGGGGTTGACTTGTCAAGGGGATTCTTCCCCTTACAATTCTCATTTCTTCAACCATAAATTCACCCCTTGTTTTTTAATTTCAATAATCTTTTTTTCAATAAGAAGCCGCATTAAATATCCTTGAGCAGTATTCCAACTAACTTTTAGATGCTTAGCTAACTCAGAACTAGTAATCACCTTCTTTTTCCCAATATAGTTTAATATCTTTTTTCTTATCTGTATATTCATAAGTAAATACCTATTAATATTATTATGAATATACATAGATATATAAATCTTTCTAAGAAATTTAATTAGATTTAAAATATAAATCAATAAATATTTAAAGATTGGTTCCTTTTATTATTTAATAAAATGGTAGAAAAAACCATAATTAAACTAGAGAAGTTTGGAGTATTATTAGGAATAATAGCAATAATTATATTTGGATATTTAATAATCTTTGGTTAAAATGAATTGGGAAGATAGGTTAAACATTGTTTCACATACTGTCAATTTTTCTATAGTTCTTTATATTCTGAAGTCAGCACTTCAACCAAAGACCTTTGAACTTAGTAATCCTCTTCTTGCAATTTTTGGATTAATAATAGCAATTCTTCTAAATATAATTGGAACCATTGTAGTTTTAAAAAGAAGCAAAAAACTCTAATCCACATAATCCTTTAACTTAGGCAATGCCAAAACCAAATTAGGTGCAAGAACTCCTGCCTCATTGAATTTTAATAATTCACTATAATTAAAATAATCAAAACCACCATGAATTTTAGGTTCCATTATTTTAGGAGTTCCAGAAATAATCTTGCCATAAAAAGTTCTACATAAAAAAGGACCTTCAGGAGTTTGAGTTTCATAATCTCCAAAAATTTTGCTTCCATTTACATTAATTAATTTAACGTAAATATCTAATTCTTGTTTTGCTTCTTTAATAGCCATTAATTCTAATCCTCTTTTAATTTGTTTAAATTTTTCATCTAATTTCCCACCTGGAAATTCCAATCTATTACTTCTATGTTTAACATTATTAATTAACAAGGCATGATGATTTTCATTAAGAATTAAAACATTAACCATATTTGGACAAGATTTTTTAGATTTCATGATAAATAAAAAAATTTAATCTTCTACTCAAATCAACACCTCTTATTTAATTATTATTACTAAAGTGTCAATCCTCAGTCTCAACTCTAGGGGCTAAAATAAAACTTAGCTCAATAAAAGGAGTATGAAAATCAAGTTTAAGAGGATAATCTGTTGAAAAATTAATAATAGTTTTATCTGTGATTTTTGTTGCTTTAACCATTTTTTGTAAATATTCTAAAGAATATTTAGAATTTGCTTCTTGTGCTTGAATATTTGATTCATCAGATGAAAATTCAGATTTAAATGAATTAAGAGAACCTTTGCCCTGAATTATAAATTTATCTGGACTTGAAACAAAACCACAAGAATCTGCAACAACAGAACAATCCTCAATTGCTTCTGCAAAATCTATCGAAGCCATTTCAATCTTACTCACAAATTCTAAAATTGGAATTTCTTTTTCTTCACCTTCAATTTCAATTAAAGCTAAATTAAATTCTCTTTTTATCTTATCTTGTATTTCAATTTTTAATGTATTTTCTTCTTTTTTCATAGTTAAAATTCCTCTAATAGAACATCTTCTTAAAACAGCTTTTAAACTTTCTAAACTAACTCCTAATACTTCCTCCTTTTCAACTTCAAATTCTGAAAAAGCAGAACTAGGTAATTTAAATGAAATCATTGCGACATTAGCAGGATCAATAGCAAGAATACTCATACCTTCTTTATTTACTTTAATTCTAACCTCTAAAACTAAATCAGAAATTATACTAATAATTTCTGAGAACAATTTTGGATGGTCTAATTTTAATAGCATATAAGGAGTAGCTTGATTTAACTTTTAAAGATTATTATACTTTAATATAATTTATTATATAAATCAAAAATCAAACTAATACTATGAATTAATACTAGTATTTTAAGGAATCTAAAGAGACACTTTACTAAGCTTAAGCTAAACAAAACTCTTAAAATTTAGATTCAAAAAGGGCATCACCATACATTAAGATTTTAGATAATTAGATTATAAAATAACAAGACCTAAAAATGGAATTTAAAGAAAAAAGAATTAGAGAAATAACTTTTATTTATTATTCTAGGATAGATGTCAGAAAAGCAATTTTCAAGTTTTCAAAAAATAGAGAATGTATCCCAAGATATTATGAGGATTTTGGCAAGCGCCCAGATAATTTTCAATATCCTACAGATATTTTAGAGCAAGTTAAAAAAGGAGCAACATCTTTTCATTGTTCAGAAGAATTATGGAAAGATTCATTAGAAATTTCAAATGAATTATCAGAGCAAGAATTTAATGAACTAAGAGCAGGTTGGGATTTGCTTTTAGATGTAGATTCCCCTTATTTAGAATATAGCAAAATATACACTCAACTTTTAATAGATATTTTAAAGTTTCATGGAATTGAAAATGTAGGAGTAAAATTCAGTGTATCCGGAGATACAGATATTTTAGTTAAACTAGGAAATCAAATAAAACTTGTTAGGATTAATCAAGTGGTAGAATTACTAAAAAAAGAGATTAAATTAGAGGTTTTATCTTTAAATAAAAATCAAAAACTTCAATTCTCAAAAATTTATAATTATTTAGAACATGAAGATATAATCTATGATATCTTTCATTCTCAAAGTAAAATTCCATTAAAAGTAACAGGTTATCATTCAGTTTTTGTTTGGAAAAATGGAGAAATTATTCAAAAAAAAGTTTCTGAGATAAATAAAGGAGATTTTCTTATTTCATTCAATACACAAAAAAATCCAATAAGAAAGGACATTAAAGAGATAACAAATAAATTCGAATTTTCAAAAAATCAGTTTTCTAAAAAAATAGTAGAAAATAAAATACAAGTAACATTAGATTTAATGAGATTAATAGGTTATTTTTTAGCAGAAGGACATACCACAAAAATAATAAACCAAACAGGATTTACATTTCATAAAAATGAAAGAGAATATATTGATGATGTGGTAAATTTATTAAAAACTATAACTAAAAGAAAAATTTCAATAAGACACCCAAATCCAAATTCCACACAAATATTAATCCATTCAAAAGAATGGTATAATTTTTTCAAAAATAATTGTGGAGAAAAAAAGAATAAACATGTACCTCAATTTGCATGGACTTCCTCTAGAGAATTATTTTTAGAGATGTTAAAAGGATACATAAGAGGAGATGGATACAAAGTAGGAGAATATAGCATTATTGTTAAATCTGTTTCAAAGAGATTAATAAAAGAATTCGTTTGGTTATGCAAATTAAATAATATTTCTTGTTCCTTGTCTTCAGAAAAAAATAAACCACATATAATGCCTCAAGGGAATATCTTTCCAGGAAGTTTTGTTTATATTTTAAAAATCCCAAAATCTGAATTATCTTCTTTGGAATTTAATAGAGATAGAAATAAATTCTCACCTTGTCCTGGGGATAAAATTTTTCCAATAGACGGGCTTAAAGTAGTTTATAAAAACATAAAACCAAAGATGTTTAATTATCATAGACCTGAGCAAATGACCTTGAATAAAAAAAGAGCAAATTTAAAAAGAATAAGAAAAGTTTTAGAATGGTTTGAAAAATTTAAATCAGTGGATTATGATGAGGAATCTAAAAAAATCATTTCCAATTACTGGAAATTATTTAATTCTGATATAAATGTTGTAGAAATAAATAATATAATAAAAAAAGACAAACAAAAAGTTTATGATATTTCTGTTGAAGAAACAGAATCTTTTTTTGGAAATGATTATCCTATATTGTTACATAATTCAGGCTCAAAAGGTTTTCATGTCATCATCCCTTGGACAGCATTTCCAAAAGAAATTTATGGACAAAAAACAAAAGATATGTTTCCAAAATGGCCAAGAGCAATTTGTGAATATCTTTCTGAAACAATAAGACCTAAATTATCTGAAAAAATTTTTGAACAAGAAAGTTTAAAAGAAGTAGCAAAAAAAACAGGAAAAAAACAAGAAGAATTACTAATAACTGAATGTTTAATATGTAATAGACCTGCTGTAAAAAAAGAACTTGTAACTTGGTTATGCCCTTCTTGTAAAAATCAACTAATAATGATAAAAAAAAATAAAAAAATACCCAAGTGTCCAAATGATAATTGCAGAAAAGAGATGATTTCAACTTTTTCTAAAGAAATCTTTTTTTGTGATTATTGTAATATTAGTTCTGATAAAAATCCTGAGAAGTTTGAAAAAACAAGAGAAAAAACAGAGGTTTTAATAGAAGCAGATTTAATTTTAGTTGCTCCAAGACATTTATTTAGAATGCCTTATAGTCTTCATGAAAAAACAGCTTTGTCCTCAATAGTTATAGATAAAAATAAAATTAAGGATTTTCAAATAACAGATGCTAAACCATTTAAAATAGATATAAAAGAGTTTTACCCTAATGCAAAGCCAGAAGAAGCAAGAGAACTTTTATTGCAAGCCTTAGATTGGAAAGAGCAAAAACAAAGACAAGAACAGAAGAAATTTTTCCTCCATGTGTAAAATTAATTTTAAAAGGAGTAAAACAAGATGGAAGAAAAAGAGCTTTATTTATTCTTATAAATTTCTTTAAATCATTAGGATTAGATAATCAAGAACTTGAAAATAGGATTAATCAATGGAATGAAAAAAACTACAAACCTTTAAAACAAGGATATATTCGTTCTCAGCTTCACTGGCATAATCAACATCAAGCAAGACTTCCACCTAATTGTGATAAGCCTCATTATAAAGATTTAGCAATCTGCAAACCAGATGCACTTTGCAGACAAATAAAAAATCCTGTTAATTATGCTGTTAAAAGGTATTTCTCAAGTATGAAGTAAAATCTATTCTAATATTTATATTTTATAAAATATTATGAGATGGAGATGATGAGTGTTTTAAGTTAAGTAATAAAAATAGAATAAGAACTCAAAGCAGGAGTGGAGATTAAGAGATACAATCTTATTTTAAGCTAAACAAATCATCTTCAAAACATAAACATACTTTAAGATTTAAAAATTCAAATCAACAAAATTTATTTAAAACCTCTTTTGATTAATAGATTATGGAAAAATCTAGTGAATATTCAATTCCATGCCCATTAGCTCAAAGACATGAAAATGCAGAAAGAATAAGAAAAGCTATGGCCAATAATCTAAATAATGGTAGATATCTTTATCAAATACTTTTTAGAAGAGCTAGTAAAATAATAAATACATCTGATCGTGAAGAGATTGTTTGTAAATTTTTTTTAAATATGGTAACACAAAGACTAGAAACATTCAAATATTTTGTAGATGATAGAAAAAAAATAATTGAGAATCCTAGATTTATGGCATGGGCTTCTAAAGATATTAGAAATCTATGTGTAGACTATTTAAGAGATAAATATCGCACAAATCAAGCAGAAAATTTTACTGATTTTGAGATAAGAAAATATGGTAGAAGAAAAAGAAATGAACCTACAGACTCTCCTTTTAAAGATTCATTAGTTCAAAATACTTTTCAACAACCAGAACAAAGATTAGCAAACTTAGAAGCAAGACAAGAATTAGGAAAAGCTCTTAAAAAACTTGATAAAAAATATAGAGATGTAATATTAAGATATTATTTTAAAGGATTAAAATATGAAGAAATTAGAAAAACATTAAATCTTCCTCTTGGAACTGTAAGAAGCAGATTAAATAAAGCTAAAAAAAATTTAAAAAACCTTCTTTTAAAAGATGGAGAAATGATAATTAATATGAAGAATTAACCAACCATCCCCAAAATTTAAATACCTCTCTTCTTTCATATTTCTATGAAAAGAGAGATGCTTGAAGGAGGGTTACGGAAGGGAAACTTGGTTCCCTTGCTATCACTTATATTAGTATTTAGTTTATTAATCATTCCTGTATTTGCACAAGATGGAGAAAATGGGGATGAAGATATAGGTAAAGGAGTTTCTGAAGATGAAATTGATAAAGCATATTCTTGTTTAAAATCTCAATTAAGTGAAAATTGTGGAGATACAAAATCAACAGAACAAACAGCTTTAAGTTTGCTTGCAATAGCTTATGATTCTGGAAAACAATCTGATTGTAAAACTTCTCTTAATAGTAAAAAATCAGGAAGTTGTTGGGGAACAACTTCTTCAGCAAACTGTGATTTAAAATCAACTTCTTTAGCAGTTCTTGCCCTAGATAATATTAATTCAGCTCCTAATGATGCTATTGAATGGATATTAAGCAAAGAAAAACTATCTCCAGATTTAGATTGGTTTTTAGAAATTGATGCAGATGAAGCAACTTCTTGTGATATACAAGTTAATGAAGGAAGTGCAAAAACATTCCAAATGAATGAAGATAAAAAAATGTCTGGAAGCACTACTTGTTTATCTCCTGCAGAATCAAATTATTATTTAAAAATATCTGATTCTTGTCTTGATGATGAGTTTAAAATAAGCTGTGATAAAGATTTTAAAACAACTTTAATTTATAAAAAATCAGGAAGTAGTGTTTATTATATTTCAAGTCAGACTCATTCTTCTTCTTCAGGCGGAACCACTAATGAACAAGTAAATGCATATTGTTTTGCAAAATCAAGTAGTTGTGATTATGAAGGAAGTTTATGGGCTTCTTTAGCTTTAGCAAGAACAGGAGAAGAAATCTCTCCTTATATTCCATATCTTACTTCAATGTCTGATGAAAACAAAGAATATCTTCCATCAGCTTTCTTATATATGTTAACTAATGAAGATGATTATTATTCTGA
This sequence comes from Candidatus Pacearchaeota archaeon, assembly GCA_017609795.1. Taxonomy (GTDB): domain Archaea; phylum Nanobdellota; class Nanobdellia; order Pacearchaeales; family GW2011-AR1; genus ARS1285. The sequence continues at coordinate 15,835 of JAFCDH010000010.1, forward strand.
TTTAACTAATCAGCAAAAACAAGGAAAATATTGGGAAGAAACAGGTAAAAAATTCTATGACACATCAATAGCACTTTTAGCATTACAAAATGTAAATATTGAAGAAGTAACAAATACTAAAGATTATTTATTAGAAATTCAAGATAATTCTGGATGTTGGAATTCAAATAATATAAGAGATACAGCATTTGTTTTATATTCTGCATGGCCTAAATCTCCTGTAATATCTGGAGATGGAAGATCAGATTGTGAAAGCTTTAATCATTATTGTGTTTCATCAGGAGAATGTTTAACAGAAGACACTTTAGATGATTTTTATTGTTTACATTTAAGCGATGTTTGTTGTAAAACAAGACCTGCAGAACAAACATGTGCTGAAAAACAAGGAATTATTTGTTCTTCAACTCAAGAGTGTAGTGGAGCAGATTCTATAGCTTCAGATACTAATTATTGTTGTCTTGCTTCTTGTATTGAAATTAAAAAAAACGAATGTGAAAACCAAGGATATTCTTGTAAAACCTCTTGTTCATCTGATGAAGTAGAAAAAACAGGGTATAACTGTGATTATGTTGGAGATGTTTGTTGTGATAAAGAAGAAGGAGGTTGGGGAATAATTATCCTTCTTATAATTTTAATAATTCTTGTAATTTTAGCAATTATATTTAGAAATCAATTAAAAATCTGGTGGTTTAGAATCAAAAGCAAATTAAGATTTGGAAAAGGGCCTTCAGAATCTTTACAACCACCTATGCCTCCAATGGGAGGAGTTCCTCAATTACAAAGACCAATGCCAAGACATATTATACCAAGAAGACCTACTCATCGCCCTAGAAGAGCTTTATCAAGAAGACCTCTTAAAACTCCAAAAACTCCAAAAGCTCCAGATGCTTTTGAAGATACAATGGATAAGTTAAGGAAGATGAGTAAGTGAATTTAGATTTTTTAATTCAAAAAGGCAAGCCTAACTTGAATTTATTTACTTTCTAATATCTGATAATTATAAAAAGAAATGAAGATGACGATCTTAATCTATTCATAATAAAGCTTAAAGATTTATAGAGATTCCAGTTAATAACACAAAAACTAAATTTAGTTAAATTTAAAATCTATTTATTCTTATCCTAATCATGAAAAAAGAGATAATAGCATTAGTATTAATCATATTCTTAATACCAACAATCTTAGCAATAGATGTATCTTTATCAAAAACAAGTTACCAACCACAAGAAACATTACAAGCAGAAATAACAGGAAATTTTATTTCTTTAACTAATGAAAATATTTTAATCTATAAAGGAGAGGCAGTACATTCAACACCAACAATCTCTGATTTAACTAAACAAGGAAATATTTATTATTTTTATGCAGTTCTTCCTAATCAAGAAGGGAATTTTAGTTTAAAGATTGAAAATTCCCAATATACACAAGCAGGACAAACTAAAACAGATACAATAACTAAGGATTTTAAAATTAAAAGAACAAATGAATCTGCTTTATCTATAAACCAAGGATTTGTTATTACTAGTGAAGATTTTTCAATTAAAGTAAAAAGTTTAAATAATAATCAAGAAATTTCAGCAATATTAGAATCAACAAAAGAAATACACAATACCACCTTAATAGAAGATTCTGAAAAAATTTTTAGTTTTTCAGTTTTAGCAGAAGAAACAATAAAAACTAATCTTAAAATTAATAATTATAATATTCCTGTTTTTATTATAGAAAAAACACAACCTATTATAAATAAAACAAATAAATCAGAAATAAATCAATCTGAACCTAAAATTGATATAGAAAATAAAACAAAAGAAGAAATAGCAGCATTAAACTGTGTTGACATTGGTGAAAAATGTGAAGACAATGAAAAATGTGAAGGAGAGATTGTTTCAAGTTTAGATGGTTCTTGTTGTGTAGGAGATTGTATAGAAAAAAAACAAAAAAGCTATGCATGGATTATAGGAGTTATAATTTTGATTATTCTTGCCACAACAATCTGGTTTTTTTATTCAAGAGCAAGAAAAAGACAAGCACCTAAATCTACAGAAGATATTTTAAGAGAAAAATCTGAAGATTTTGATGAGCGAATGAGTGGAGAAGTTAGTGGGAGTTTAGGAAGGAGTTGAGTTTTTAAACAACAACTTCTTTTTCTACACCTTTAATTAAATTCCAATCAAGTTTTATTAATTGTTGTACAGCAGGATTTTCTGTATTTAATTTATATAAATCTGATTTTCCAACTCTTCTAGTTTTGATAACTATTTTATTTCTTTTTAACTTATCCCAGAAAGTTTGTAATGTAGAATAGCTAACTCCTGAATTTTTAGCTATTTCTGTTAAAGGATAGTCAAATAACTGAAAACTTATAAGAAAATCTAAAATCCTTATTATTGGATTATTTCCAAAAACCTCTAAAAAAATTGTTTCATTTGGCATGTTTAATGATAAGAGTTATCCTTTATAAATGTTTCTATTTATGTTTTTATATTTCAATATTAGAAACATTTAAATATTCTCTTTTCTATGTTTTATAATGGAATTTAATGAAGAAAAAATTAAGGCAACTATTTTATATCATTTAAGAAGAAAAAAAGTTATGGGAGGAGTTCACACTCATTTTGATGCTTTAAGAAGGGGATTTCCATCACATTTAGGAAAAGATATTAAAAAGATAGCTAAAGATTTAATTAAACAAGGATTAATTTTAACAAAACCAATTACCTATGGATTACAAGTTTATTTAAATAAAGAAAGATTAAATGAAATAGAAGATTTTATTTTTAAGATTTTAAAATTTAAGTTTTAGAATTAATCTTTTTTCTTCTTTCCCTTTTTTTTAACTTTCTTTTTTTCTTATCTTCACCCTTTATTCCTTTTTCAAAACTTTCAATTTTTTCTTCAGCTTCTTTTAACCTTTGAATAAGAATATTTTTTTCCATAAGAGAGACTTTAGCAAGTTCATCATATTTATGTATTTTTACACAAAGATTTGAAACAACAGAACTTAAATCAAAATTTTTAAATTCTAATTCTTTTGGCCCAAGAATTTCTACATGAGAAGGAAGCATGTTTAAAGCAATATCAAATATAAGACTTAAATTATCTGTAATTAACTCAACTTCTGCAAAAGTTGTAAATAAATTCTGAACATCTTTTTTCTCAACAGGTTTTGGTTCTCTAATTTCTTTTCTAATAATATCAATGCCTTTTTGCTCTCCAAGTTTATCTATAAGCTCACCCAAAGTATTTTTAATATGTTCAGGGGGTCTTCCCATTATTTCAAAAATAAATAATGCTTTTATTTTCATTTTAAATTTTGGTTTTTTATATTATTTATCTATATCTTTATGAACTTTTAAGCTATTATTTGAACAGCTTAATCTCTGTAGAACATCTCGTCCTACGCTTATAAGATATTGATATTTATTAGTCCTATTTCAACTTCTTAAATATTAACAAAACACAAATAAATACACATAATACTGAAAATCCATAAACAGCATATTTTCTTATTTGTTCTGTTTTAGATTCATAAATAATATTTTTCTGGGTTTTTATATCTTCTGTTTGTTCTACAACCTCTGAAACTCCTAATTTAATTACATCTCCAGTAATAGAAGAAGATTGTATTGATTCAGACTTCTTAGACTCAATATTGTTTTTTATATTTTCTTGTTCTTCCTCTTCCTCTTTTATCTTTAAAATATCAATATTTTCATTATCTTCTTCATAATCTTTTAATTTAAAAAAGATTTTACCTCTTCCAAAAAAAGTTTCATAATTATCTATAATTCTTAATTTAGCATATTCTGTTTCATTTCCAGGACCTTGAAAAAACTCATAAATATAATATTTTCCAGATTTCCATTCTTCTTTTTCATCATCATACCTATCAGAAATTATTGTATCATTACCTTTAAATTCAATCCAGATTTTTAAATCATAAGTCTCATCTTTTAGATTAAAAGCTCTAACTTTAATTTTAAATTCATCTCCATTTACAATCTCTTCATCATCCCAATCAACTTCTAAATAAATAGGAGGGTCTCCTTCATTTTGATTATTATTACCATTTTCATTATTTATTGAACAATTATTTGATGAACTAGGGGTTGGATTTCTCTCAATCCATTCTCCAGAACAATATTGCCAGCTTATTCCAGGGGTTGTATCTTCATAAGTAAAATCATCAATTAACTCTGAATTATTATCAAAAAGGAAAACAGATTCTTTATCATTTACTAAACTAATTCCAGACAATTCCATAACCTTTTCCTCATCAACAGAAAAATTACTCAAAAACACTTCTTTATCTCTTGTTATTATTAAATAATCTTCTAAATAAAAATCAAAATCATAATCTTGATTAGTAGTATTAATATTCCAGTTAGTTAAATTAATTGGATTTTCAGTATAAATCTCAATATATTCACAATCAACATCTGGACATTGATTAGGATCTGCCATAACTTCATTAATTCTAACTCCTAGAACACTTCCAAACATAAGTATAAATTCAATAATCAAGACTAGTAAGACTATCCAACTCTTTTTCATCTTTAAATACATTATCTCCTATTTTTAAAGATTTATCTTTTTTAACCTCTCTTTCACTAAAAAATTGAGCAAATCTTTTGCCTTTTTTTCTTACACCTTCAAGAGTAATAACCCAGTTTTTTCCAGAATCTTTTAGTTTTTTTGGATTAATAAAAAACCAACCAAATTTATTAAATCTTATAGCAAGAACTGGTTTTAATCCAAAAATATCTGCAAAAATCATGAAGTTTTCTATTTGCTCTTTTGAAATATATTTAGAAGGTTTTTTACTTGATTTAACTTCAATACAATATTTTTTTCCACTACCTTTTTTTCCAGCAATTATATCACAATCAGCATTTTCCATAGTCCCACTTCCAGCAACACGAACAGCTCTATAATTATGTTCAACAAACATTTGATATAATTCTCTTTCTGCTTTAGAACCTTTTGCTTTGTTTTTCATGTGTTTCTAGGTCTCAATTTATATGCTTTATCATTTTTGAAGCGGGACTCTCAAAAATTTATAAATGTGATGGGGATTTTTCCTTATTTTTCTAATCTTTTTAACTATAATGTCTAATTGTTTTGGATTTTTCTTAGATAATTTACTAAATATTTTATCAGCTTCTTCTTTTATTTCTAAGGAATACATTTTAGTTTAATCCATATCTTTTAGAGAAATCTTTTACTTTAATACTCTTTTGTTTTTCAATAACCCTAATTTTTTCAATAAATTCAGGTTTTAATTCAGGCTCTTCTTCTGTTTCAATATATCTTTCAACAACAAATTCAATAGCTTCACCTTTATCATTAAACCCATATTTAGCTTTTACAATATTTAATACCCTATTAGTATTTTCATCTAGTTTTATTAATGCATTTACCCTTTTATCTAAACTTAGTTTAAATAAGCTTAACTTATTTATAAACTTTTCTATGATAAATAATTTAAATAATATAAAAAAGAAATAAAAAATTTACTTTTTACTATAGCTTTAGATCTATTAATTAATTTTTTCAGAACAAAACAAAACATTTATAAATGTTATTACATATGTAATAACATAATGAAACAACTACTTAAAAAAGCATATAAAGTAGGAAATTCTGCAGGAGTAGTAGTCCCAAAAGAATGGATGAATGGGTTTGTAGAAGTAAAATTAGTTGAACCTCCAATTAGATTAGATGCTTCAAGCATCTTGAAAATATTACAACAAGAAAATATAGATACTTCTAGAATTTTAGGGATTGCTATTACAGGAAGTTATGCTAAGGAAGAACACACTTTAGATAGCGATGTTGATATATTGGTTATAACAGATAATCTAAATAAAAAAATAAATGTTGGGAGATATGAAATAATTATTCTTTCTGAAGAAATTTTAAAATCTCAATTAGAGAATATGGGATTTCCAATACTTCCAATGATTTTAGAATCTAAGACAATAATTAATAAAAAATTATTCGAAAAATATAAAAAGAATAAGTTAAATAAAAAAGCTTTGAAATGGCTTATTGATACAACAAGATCAAGTATTAAAATATCTAAAGAACAAACATCCATTCTAAAAGAACTAGGTGAAAAAAAAGTAAGTGATAATATTTCTTATTCTTTGATTCTTAGATTAAGAACAATTTTCATAATAGAAAAACTAATAAAAAATAAATCTTGGAATAAAAAAGATTTTTTAAATTTAATAAAAAAAGTTTCAGGATCTTTAATTGCTTATGAGGGATATATAAGAGTTAAAAATAATAAAAAGATAAGAAAAGAATTATTAATAGAAGATGTAGAAAGATTAGTAGAATATATAACTAAAAAAACAGAAAAATGGATAAAAAACAAAGAAAACAGCTTTTAAAAAGAAAAGATGGTTTGTTAAAAGATATAGAAAAACATAAATTAAAAAAACAAACAGAAAAGGGGAGATTAGATACAACCCCTAGATATTGGGATATAGAAATTGAGACTAAAGAAAGAGTTTTAGATGAAATAGAAAAAAGACTTAAAAAGAAATAATCATAAATCCCTAGCTAATAAAGTCTTTCTCTGATTTGCTTTAGATCTATCAATAGCATTTTTTAGAATTTCTTCAACTTTTTGTTCTAAAGCAGGTTCAACTTCTTCAGCAACATTATTCACTGTGTTTTCTTCATCTAATTTTTTCACAATTTCTCTTATCTTACTTTTAACAATTATTCCTGTCATAATTATCTTAAAAACATCAAATATATAAACCTTACTTACTTTAATAAAAAATGGAAAATAAAAGAGGTTCTAAAATAATTACAGTTTTAGCAGGAGTTGCTATTTCAATAGCTACAATGACTTTTGGTTGTATTGATGGTTATACTTATAATAGAGGTTATTCAGATTATAGAAGCAACTACTCAAATTATAAGCATAGACCTTGGATTAACCCTTATCCAAACCATCAGGGAGGTCATTTTCAAATTATAATAACTCCAAGACCTTTTAATAATAGTCCTTATGGACATAGATTTTATCCTAATTATAGAAGCCCTAATTCTATATATCCACAAAGACACAGAAGATAATTTTGATTTATTCTGAAATTCTACAAGCTCAATCAAGAGACTATCTAAATAACTTAATCTCCTCCTCTTTATTTCATAATATTTTATAAGATATAGATATTTTTTAAAAATCTCATTTCTCAGGTTTCATAAAAGGAAATAATAAAATTTCTCTTAGAGAATTTGAATTAGTAATCAACATTACAAATCTATCAATACCCATACCAAAGCCAGCAGCAGGAGGCATAGCATATTTCAAAGCTTCTATAAATTCTTCATCATGCTCATGCTTCTCACCTTTTTTCTTTGCTTGTTCTTTAAATCTTTTTTCTTGTTCTAAAGGGTTATTTAATTCAGAAAAAGCATTAACAATCTCTATTCCATCAATAATTAATTGAAATCTCTGAACAGTTTTTTCATCATTCTTTTTTGCAAGAGGAGAGATATCCATAGGATGATTTATAACAAAAGTTGGCTCTTTAATTTTCTTAATTGCTTGTTTAAATGCTTCATCAGTCATTTTTCCTTTAGTTAATTTCTCAAATGTAATTCTTTTAAATGGTTTTTTAATTTTAATTTTCTTGCTATTCCTTTGTATTTCAAGTTTCCCGTTAACTTTTTTTACAACATAAATAATAAGCTCTTCTGTTAATTTCATTAATTGATTATATTCCATATATGCTTGATAAAATTCTAAATTTGTAAATTCAGGATTATGACTCCAATCAACACCCTCGTTTCTAAAACATCTTGAAAATTCAAATACTTTATCAAAACCTGCAATTAATAATCTCTTTAAATAAAGTTCTGGAGCTATTCTCATATAAACATTCATATCATAAGCATTATATTTTGTTACAAATGGTTTAGCAATTGCACCTCCTGCAATTGGTTGCAAAACAGGAGTATCAACTTCTAAAAATCTTTTTTTAATTAAAAAATCCCTTAAAGCCTTTATTACTTCAGATCTTTTAACAAAAACTTCTTTATTTTCAGGATTCATAATCAAATCTAAATATCTTTTTCTAAATCTTTCTTCTTTATCTTGCAATCCATGCCATTTTTCAGGTAAAGGTAAAAGACTTTTACTAAGCAATTTTAATTTTTTCACTAAAACAGAAATCTCTCCTGTTTTTGTTTTAATTATACTCCCTTCACAACCAATAATATCTCCTACATCAATATATTTTTTAAAAAATTCAATTTCTCTTGGATTTGTTTGTCCTTTTTGCAAGACAATTTGAATCTTGCCTTTACTATCATGCACAGTAACAAAGACAAGTTTTCCTAAACTCCTTATAATCATTACTCTTCCAGCAATCTTAACTTTATTTTTACTTTTTTGATTATTTTTCAGTTTAGAATATTTCTTTTTTATTTCACTAGAAAAATCTTTTCTATCAAATTTGTGAGGATAAGGATTAATCCCTTTTTTTCTCAGCTCTTCTAGTTTTCTCCTTTTTTCATTTATTATTTGTTGTTCTCGTGACATTTTTTTCATCTGCATATCTTTATTCTCATTAAGATTCCAATATTTTTAATTTTTATAAGTTATTAATTAATCCTTTCAAAACCCCTTTAAAACTTTAAACCCACTTAATCCTTGATGTTTAATCTCTTGTGTTTCTACATTTTTAACATCAGAATGTGCAGGCCCTTTTCTACATATTTTAACCATTTCTAAATTTCTTGCAAATCCTTTTAATCCAAGCTCATTTGCTTTATCTTTAATAAAATTTCTAAAAAATACCCCTTGTACTGTTCCAGATATAAATATTTTAGTAGATTTCATTTTTAACAATTATAACAAACAAGAATACTTTTTATATCTTACTCTTGAATAAATATTAATATCTTAATGAAATATTATGAGATACATAACAAAAGCTTAATTTACTCATAACATAACTTAAAATTCCAACAAAATTCTAGAAATAATATAAACCTCAAACTCCTCTCAAATCCAACTCATTATGAATTATAATAAAAGTTTGTGAAGCAAAATAAATCTTTTTTCCAATAGAGACTTTATTTTTAAATTTTTTAATTTCTTTTCTAGGTAGACCTTCATGATCTCCAATAACAAAAACACAGTTATTTAATTTTTTATCATCTACTTTTCTAATATCTTCTCCTTTAGTATCAAGTATACAGGTCTCTTTTCCTTTGTCTTCAAGTTCTTTAACAAGTTTTGCAAAACTCTTTTTCTCAATAAAACATCCTGGAAAAACTTCTATTTTTCTGTTTTCATTGCATTTATACAACATTCTTTTTATTAATCCTGCAACATCTTTTTTACTGATTGGAATATCTTTGTTTGAAACAAACTCTAAATGCATAGGAGGATTTGGAGCTCCATTAAAAATCAAATGCAAATGAACATCTTCTCTCATTTTATTTGATATAAATAATGCTTGGATAATAACATTGCAAACAATATCCATTCTTCCTGCTTTTTTCAAATCCTTCCAATTTCCAGAAGTTCTTGCTTTTTTAGAATAATAAATAAATTCTCTCATTTATCTAAAAGAATTTATTGGTTTAAAGAATTAACTACTGCTAGCTAAAACCCCTAATCGAGTATCAGAAATCTTAGTCTTTGTTAAATAAGGAATTTCAATATGTGTTTTTCCATCATTCCCACAAATATATAAATTTAAATGTTTTTGTCCAAGTCTAGCAGACACACAATCAGCTCCAGATACTTGTTCTTTCACTTCCCAATACTCTCTTGTTTTATTACTTAGCTCACTCATAATAAAGAATTATAATATCCCTACTTTAAAAACTTTATCATATTTTTCATTTAGGTCTATTTGTTTTCAACTTCTTAAACTTCCTGACTTTTCTTAAATCAATCATTTGTTCTGTTGCATAACTAAAAGTAAGCGAAGGCATATCTATATGTTTTAAAATTAATCTTTTAACAATTTCAAGTTCTTTTTTTCCAGCTTCTCTTAACATCCAGCCAGTTGCCTTTTGAATATAAGGTTCTTTATCATAAAGATAATCTTTTGCTAATTTCATAGTTAATTTAACATCTCCTGTTTTAATCCTCGGAAGTGTTGAAACAATTGCAATTCTTCTCATCCAAAAATTATCACTTTGACTTAATTTTAAAAGTTCTTTTTCAAGTTTTGGATATTTTAATAAAATCTTCCCTATGATAAAAGAAGAAACAGCATCTATCTGATCCCAAGTATGAATCTCCTTTAATCTTGGTTTTAAAAACTTCCAGGTTTTCATGTCAAATTCTTTTTCATATAACTGGAGGGTATATAATGCTAAAGACATTTCCTCATGATAACCAGATTCCCATAATCTGTCAAAAGTTTCATAAAATTCTTTTAAACCATGCTCTTCATAAAGTCTTTTTGCTAAGGTTCTTATTTCAGGCACCCTAACCCCATAAAACTCATAAGGAGATTTAATATATTTTTTAATATCTGATGCAAATTGCTTATCACTTAATTTCTTTAGTTGTTTTCTTATTCCATTTGGCATTTTCTGTTTTTACTTTTTTTATTTTTGGATTTATATTATTATTTTATCTGGAATTTTAAGCTTTATTATCTGAGTATCCTAATCTTCTCATCTCCATATCACCTTACGCTTATAAGATATTAGCATTTTTTTATCACCCATTAAGATTAGTTTTAAATAAAATACAAAATCATCTTGACAGAGCTTTTCTATGAACTTGAACTTGTTTAGCTTTTGAAGTATGTTTTTGTTCTTTCGCTTGCATTTTTGCTTTTGCTAATCCTTCTTCTTTAGAGGCTTCTTTCTTTTCTTTTGTTTCTTTTGTTTCTTCAGGTTTTGGTTCCTCAGGCTTTAATCCTTCTTCTGATTTTTTAATTTCTTCAGCTTTAGCCTTTTTCTTTTTATCAAGCTTTGCTCTTTTCTTTTCTTCTCTTAATTGAGCAAATTTAATATGGGCGGGAATATTAACTAATTCAACTCTTACAATATCATTATCATATTTTTTTGCTTTAACTTTAATTCTTGCAGGAGGCTTTTTCATTCCTCTGAATCTTATTTCATTATTTAAAATTTGTTCAATTTTAATTTTTCTTAAATCTCTATCATAAATTTTCATATGTTTTGCTATAAATTGCTTTAATGCCTTTACAGCTTTATTTGCTCTTTTATATTCTGGAACTTTTAACCATTGTTTTCTAAGTGGAACTATATATTCTCTTTCTAAAATGATCTTTGGTTCTGCTTTTTTCTTTGCCATTTTATTATTTTATATTATTTTTATTCTGGAATCTTATTATATCTTTAAGTTGTGTTATGAATAGATTAACCTTTTTCCATTATCTTAATCTTATCATCTTTATATCATTATATACATTAAGATATTGATAATTTATTTCCCTTAACCCAACTGTTGTTTTCTTTGTCTTCTTGGTTTAATTTTTAATTTAGTTCTTCTCCAGTTTCTTCTAACATAAGTTACAGATGAAGGGTGTGCTTTTTTTCCTACTCCTAATTTCTTTAAAACAACCCAAACAGGGGCCCATCTAGTTCTTCTATTCATTTTACTTAATTTTATTTTCTTTTGATATTTTGGTTTCATTTTGTTTTTTTAAAAATGAAATGCTTGAAAATTTTTAATTTTCATTGTGCCATTTTTATATTATTTTTTGGAATCTAATAAGCTCATATAAGCTTCACATATCATCTTTATCTCATTATATTTCATAAGATATTAGTATTTCTATTTTATTTCACTCCCTCAACATCTTCTTTTACATCTTCTTTAATCTCTTTATCAGCTTGTTTTTGAGTAATCTCCTTTTCTTCAACTTTATCTTCTATTTTAGTTATATCTTTAGCTAAATCTTTTTCAGTTTTTTCAATTTTCTCTTCAATTTTATTATCTTTAATACTATCCAAAGCCTCTTTATTTTCAGTAGTATGTAGCTGTTTGTCTTTAGACATATCAGTTAATTTTCCTTTATCTTCTATTTCAATACTTTCTAAAAACTCTCTCCCTTTTTTAGTTAATCTTCTTCCAGCTTTTTCCCCAAGTTCACTATATTTTTCTAAAAATTCAGCAGATTCAGCTTGTTGTAAGATTACACGAATAATTTTTCCACTTGCTTTCTTAAATCTCTCAGGTTTCATTCCTCTATTTTTTTTACTCCCATATCTTGTTCTTAGTTTATTAACTCCGACTAATTTATGAATATAAATCTGTCTTAAAATACTTGCAGCTCTTTTATACCAGAAATCCTTTTCTTGAGAAGGTCTTTTTTTTGCAACTCCTGATTTAACAAATGCAACCCATTCAGGCTGTTTAAACTCAGGAATTTCTTTTAAAGCAAAAGCTAATTGCTTATTATATTCATTTGAAGGCATTTCATATACTGGATTTGATTTCATTTTAAATCTTGGTTTGGATCATAACCTTTTCAAAAGGTTTGTTTTCATTTTTTTGATGTTATTTTTTATCTATATTTTTATAGGCTCAATCAAGCTTTGTTATGTTTAGCTTAATCTTTTCCTCTACATATCATTATATCCATTAAGATATTAGTTTATTATTATCAGACCATTCCTTACGGAATTAGATAGGCTTTTGCCTTTAAATCTAAAAATAAATGAGAAAAAGGGTTTATAAAACTTACCCTCTGGCCTTTCTCCACTTCTTTAGGAAAATACTAAACCCAATAATTTTATAAGTAAATTTATCTCCTAAAAAATTATTAATTTCTTTAGCATATTTTTTAACATCTTCTTTACTTTCTCTTGCACTCTGCAGAACATGGATTTTAATAGTTTTATTTTGATATTTTTCAAATCTTTTCTTTAAATTCTCTAAAAATTCAGGAGTAAGTCCTTTTTTTCCTAATTGTGTTTCTGATTGAGATGTCATGAGTTTATTAAGAATCTTTCTTATTTAAGATTATGTTTTCTTTTAATCTTTATAAATAAAAAGTTCACAAAAGCTTAAAAACACTATTTTTCTTAGAATTTCATATAATTTAAAATGAAAAAACAAAATCCTGCAAAAGACTATAGGAATTATCGATGGTTTTTTACATCAAATAAAATTTTAGTAGTTGGTGGTAAATCAGATAATCAAAATGAAGCAGTTATAAGAAATTTTTTAAAATTAAATTATACACTTATGCATACCTCCCTTCCAGGTAGCCCATTTATGATAATTCAATCTCATAATCCTACTAAAAAAGATTTAGAAGAGACTGCGATATTTACTGCTTGTTTTTCTCATCAATGGAAACTTGGAGAAAAGAAAATAGAAATTGATATTTTTAAAGGAACTGATATTTACAAAACTAAATCAATGAAAGTTGGAACCTTTGGTGTTAAAGCTAAGAAAAAAACGATGAAAGTAAAACCAGAACTTGCTTTAATTATTCAAAAAGGAAAATTAAGAGCTGTTCCTGTAACAACTAAAGAAAAGATTCTTGCAATTATTAAACAAGGAAAATTAACAAAAGAACAAGTTGCAGATAAAATTACTAAAAAAATCAAGGATAAATTTCATTTCCCTATTTCAAAACAAGAAGTTATGCAAGCAATTCCGAGTGATAAGTTGAGTGTTAAATGATTCTCACAATCTCTTTTTTAATTCTCCTATCTTCTTAACATACTCTTCTTCAGAATAAACTTTTCTTTTTTTCCAATTAATGTCTTTTGAACCTATTTGCATATTTGGAATAATATGATAATGCAAATGACTAATAGATTTTCCAACTTGTTTATTATTTCCTTCTCTATAAAGAATACTGACATTTTTATATTTTTTATGAAGTTTTTTCAAACCATAATAAAGCAGTTCTTCAATAGCATTTTTTTCTTGTTTTGATAAGTCTCCTAATCTCAAAACATGTTTTTTTGGAAGAACGAGTAAATGATCTTTTGTATAAGGGGCCTTTGCAAGAGTAAGAATTGTAAATTTATTTTGTTTTATAATTTCATCTTTTTCAAGTTCACAAAAAGGGCATCTCTTTAATTTTTTTAAGTATGATTGGTATAGCATTTTTAAATCTCTTAATAAAAAGAGAAACAGATTTTTTAAGAGTTTGTATTAAAAGATGACCATAACATTTATATACTTTGCTGTATTAATTATATCATGGAAATTTGCATATATGATTTAAATAAAATGAATTTTAATTTAGCTGTAGATATTAAAGAAAATCTAAAAAATGAAATTAGAGATAAAATCAAAGGGAAGATATATAGTTTTGCAAAAGAATTAGGAATAAGTTCTTCTAGGCTCTATGAATATTTTATATGGAAAAAATCATTAATTCCATTAAACATTCTTTTAAAACTTAGTAACGAATTAGAGATTAAACCGAAAAGAATAGAAGAAAACATTACAAGATACAAACAATTAGGTGTTCCATTTAAAAATTCAATTCAAAATCCAAAACTTCCAATAGTAGTTAGTCCTTATCTGACATCATTATTATCAAATCTATTTTTTGATGGAAGCTTGCCTAAAGACGGAAAAGGTACATACTATAACCAGAAAAATAAAGATATAATGAATGATTTTATTAGAAAGGTGAAATATATTTTTGGAGAGACACAATATTCTCTTAGATTAGATCATAGACAGGTATTAAAATGTAGGATTCCAAGGATAATTGGAGAGATGTGTAGATATTTTTATAAAGTTAAGTCATTCGGGAGTTTTGATTCTAGAATTCCTAAAACAATATTTAGTATGAGTTATGATCATCAAGTTGCTTTTATAATTACCGCAGTATTGGATGAAGGATCAATAACTTATGGTGGACAAATCCAATTTGGAGTTTCTAATAAAAATATGATGAAAGATTTTGCATATCTCTGTAAAAAAATAGGGTTAGAAACTTCCCCTATTAGAGAAGGAAAGTTAGGAAGATTTCATTTATATATTAAACCTCTAAAAATTTTTTATAATATCTATTTTGATTTTATTAAAAAATATCCTTTAATCTCTTTAAGGTATAAAGAAGAAAGATTAAAAAAAGCACTAAAAATTAAAGAACAAAGGTTTTATTATACTAAAGATTTTGCAGATAAAAGAAAATCTTTAATTTTGAATGAATTGAATAAAAAAGAAAATTCTATAAATTATTTAGCTGATAAGTTTCTTATTAACCCAAAATCAATAAATAGATATATGCATAGATTAATAAAAGAAAATAAAATTGCCAGAAAAAAAAAAGGAAAGGAATATATTTATTTTGTACCCCATTGATTTAAGGTAGATCTTAATTCTAAGTGATTTTTAGCATATTTTTTTAAGGAGATTCCTCGCATTGTTGCATCTATAGCTTGTCTTGCAGCAATTGCTCCTCTTAATGTTCCAAGTTTGTTTCCGTGTAGCCCCCCGCCCATCTGAATAATTAAATCATTTCCTAAATGCTTAATTAAAAATGGAACATGTCCTGGATGTAATCCACCAGAAGAAACAGCTAAAACTGGTTTAATCTTCTCCCAATCTTCAGCAAGTCTATTTCTTGTTTCTTTAACTGTTTTCTTTTCCATTTCTTCATTTAATTCAGAAACTAATTCAATATCTCCTTCTAGTTTTCCAATACCAGTCCCAATATGTAATTGGTCAACACCAATTAAACGAGCTATATCTGCTAAAACCATCATATCTATACCATGTTTTTTACTTCTTGTAAAAGCAGCATGCATTGCTCTATGAGCATGAATTGCAAGTTTAAAATCTGCTTCACGCAAAGTCTGAAGAGCAGAAAATCCAGCAGTCACAATATCTACCATAATATATTTACCCCCTAAATCTTCAACTAATTGAGCTCTTTGCATCATTTCTTTTGTTTCAGCAGTTACATTAATTAAATAAGCTTTTTTCTCTCCTGTTTTTTCTTCTGCTTTGTTAGACTTTTCCAAAGTTCTTGCAAGTCTTTCTTCAAATTCATTAAATTTCTGGCTTGCTAAATTTTCATCATCTTTAACAATATCACATCCTCCTAACCAAGCATCATAAGCAACTTGAGCATGGTCTTTTGTTTTTAAACCAAGTTTAGGTTTAATTATTGTTCCTAATAAAGGCCTTTCTTTTATTTTCATTATTTTCCTAACACCTTTAATTCCATATTTAGGTCCTTTAAAAGAATTTAAAATTTCTTTTGGAAAATTTATATCCTCAAGTTTTAGATTTTTAACAGCCTTCATTCCAAAAATATTCCCAGCAATAGAAGATAATATGTTTGGTGCATTTCCTTTTTCAAACAATCCAACAGGATAAGCAATCTTCACCATTCTTCCTTTAATAGAAAAAACTTTTGCAGCAAGTTTTTTCATATAATCTTTTTCAGTAGTAAGCTCACTCCATGTCCCAATACTACTTTCAAGAGCAACTGTTGCAGCTGCTTGTTTTAAAGAAATTCTATTAGGTTCAATCCTAAACAAGCAAATCAAATCACTTGATTTTGGCTTATATTTTAAATTTATAAATTCTGAGGGTTTCATTTTATCTTTAAATTTTGGTTTGGGTCAAGCCTTTTTAAAAGGGTTGTTTTGTCTCTTTTATTACCTATGATTTTTAATACAATTCTTTTCTATATTATG
>JAFCDH010000010.1:32507-37716 GCA_017609795.1 Candidatus Pacearchaeota archaeon
GCATCTAATTTATGTATTTGCCATCCTGCGATATAAACTACTGCAAGTAGGGGGGAATATTCAAGCCAGGAAGGAGTATTTATAACTCCCAACATTTTTAAGATAACCCAAAGTAAAATTAACCCTAATGCTACCCATGCAAGAATATCCCAAAAACTTCTTCCCTTTCTCATATATTAATCAAACAAGAACTCTTTTTATATATTACTAATTAATTCTATTATCTGGAATTTCTATAAATCTTTAAGTTATGTTATGAATAGCTTAATCTCAGTAGAACATATCCTATAAAATCTATAACATATTAATATCAAGGAAAATTTAGGTTAGATTTATCTTCTTAAATTTTTATTAAAAAATACCCTATCAAAGAATAGTATTTAATCCATGGTAAAAGTGATTTATAAAACCAAAGATATTTTATTGCATCAGCTATCCAATGTAATATGAAACCTAAGAAAATTAAAAATAAGTACCAATTAATAAAATAAGAAACCACAGACAAAATTATTATAATCTCTATAAAGTGTAAAACAAAAAAATGTGGCCTCATAAGTTTAAATTCTCTTTTATGAAACTTCCATGCTTTTTTAATCGAATGAATTTTCTCTCCAAATATAATATATAAAATATGGTCAATATCAGGAAAGATTCCACCTAATCCTAATAATAAAATTTCAATAAATTTTAATTTAGCAATACAACCAATTAGTACATTAATAAAAAAGTGAGTCAAAACATGCATTTTATATTATTTCCCACAACTTGTTTTTTGCCCAAGATTATGATGATATTCTTGACATTCAGAACATTTTCCATGTCTTGGACACCAAGTCTCAGAACAAGGACAACCAGGGTTTTCAATTTCTTCTGTCATTTTATATTTTGTTTATTTTACTCCCATTACTTGTATCATCAATCTTCCATCCTAAGCTTTTAACCTTATCCCTAATTTCATCAGCTTTTTTCCAATTTTTTGCTTTTCTAGCTTGTTCTCTTTTATTGACTAATTCCCTAATTTCAGAAGGAATAACAAACTTTTCTTTCTTCAACAAATCCAAGCCAAAAACCTCATCCATTTTTGAAATTGTTTGAATTTTTCCAATAGCTTTTTCATCTCTAACAAGTTTCCATAAAACTTGTAATGCTTTTGGCATATCTAAATCATTATTTATTGCATTTTCAAATTGTTTAAGATAGCCTGAGTTTTGTTTTTTATCATCTTTAATTTCTAAGATTATGTTTTTTAATCTTTCAAGAGAATTTTGTGCATTTTTTAGATTATTTAATGTAAAATTAATCTGAGATCTATAATGTCCAGATAAATAAAAATATCTGATTGCTAAAGGATTATATGTTTTGATTAAATCTTTTATAGTATAATAATTTCCTAAGGATTTGCTCATTTTCTTTCCATTAACCATAACCCACTCATTATGGACCCAATAATTAACAAACTTTTTCCCAACGCCTGCTTCTGATTGAGCAACCTCATTTTCATGATGTGGAAAAACTAAATCAATCCCCCCAGTGTGTATATCAAATGGTTGACCTAAATATTTTGAAGACATCACTGAACATTCTATATGCCAACCAGGCCTACCTTTGCCCAATTTTGTTTTCCAAAAAACATTTCCATCTTCATTATCATAAAATTTCCATAATGCAAAATCTCTTGCATTTTCTTTATCATACTCATCAACATTAATCCTAACTCCTTTTTTCAAACCTTTAATTTTAAGATTAGCAAGTTTTCCATAATTCTTAAATTTTTTAATATTAAAATAAATTCCATCTTTTGTTTTATATGCATAATTTTTTTTCAGTAATTTTTCAATTAATACAACCATTTCTTTAATGTGTTCAGTAGCTTTTGGATATTTATCTGCTTTTTCTATATTCAGGATTTTCTCATCTTCAAAAAAAGCTTTTTCATATTTTTTTGTAAAATCTTTTAATTGTTTTCCTTGTTTGATACTTTCTTTTATTGTTTTGTCATCAACATCTGTTATGTTAACTATTTTTTTAACATTATAACCTAAATATTTTAAATATCTTTTTAAAATATCAGAAGAAACAAAAGCCCTGTAATTTCCAATATGTCCATAATTATAAACAGTCAACCCACAACTATAAATCCCAACTTGTCCCTTTTTTATTGGTTTGAAAACTTCTTTTTTACGAGTTAAAGTATTGTATAGTTTTAACATAAATATAAATAAGAATTATAGTTTTTAATTTTATCTTTTTACATAAACTTAGGAAATTTTATTAATCTAAGTTTTTACCCCTTACTAATATCTCATAAATTTTTTAAGATATGAAAAGGAATAGCTTAATCTCAATAGAAATTATATTTCTATAATTAACATATATCAAATAAAAATAAAATTTGAGTTAGCGAAGCTTCTCAAATTAACAAACTGCAGAACTTATTCCTCCAAGATGAACTACATCAATATATAATGTATGAGTTTGTTCTCCATTTGCAGTTATTTCTTGAAGTATTATTTTTAAGCTTGTTGCATCAACATTTTTTGGAACATTAAGAACAGCAACAGTAACTGTTTTATCTCCAGAAGCAACAGTTCCTTTCCAATCTTCATCTAAAATCCATTTTTGAACACCACTAGTAGAAACTCCCTTTAAACTTTCAATACTTTTAACTTTTAGATTATACTCCATACTTTCATCTGTTTTTATTACACAAGAAATTTGTCTTCTTCCACCATCTCCTAATCTTATTTCTTGTCCACCTTCTCCCATACATTTAACACCATAGTCATCAACATTAAATAATCCTTTTATTTCATTTTCAACTCCAGTACCTATTTGTTCAGTTACAATAATCCCAGAACACATTATTTTTCTAACAAAAACCAACCCTAAAATTAACATAGCCATAGCTATAACAATTATAACAATTGTACCAATAGATAATTCCATTGCACCTTTCTTTTTCATAATAATTATAATATTAGAATGTTTTTAAATGTTTTTGAAAGGGATTAAAACCAACAGCTTTAAATAAACAATTTATATATTAATTTTATTGGGGGAGTAGCTCAGTGGGAGAGCACTACGCTGAAGACGTAGGTGTCGGGAGTTCGATTCTCCCCTCCCCCATTTCTGAAAACAATATATTTAAAAATTTAACATACTATATAATAGTATGAAAATAGAGGGATTTGGATTGTTTGTAGGGATGGTAGGAATCATAATGGTTTTTTCTTCATTAGCTAAAGCAACAATTACTGGAGCAGTAATTGGTGTAAATCCTACTTCAAAGTTTCTCGGTTTTTTAGGAATTTTATTAATGATTGTTGCAATTGTTATTGAAAGATATGAAATTAAAAAACATTTGAAAAAATAGTTTTAATGAGAATTAAGAGGACAAATGACAAAATTAATCTACTTAATTATACAGCTTAAAAATTTATAGATTTTAGAAAATAGAATTCTAATTGTTAGTTTAAAAAAATGTGAGTGAGGAATAGGCTGCCTTTTGTCAATCTTTGTAATCAAACAGATTGTGTCAACATTCTACTATGCGGTTTAACCTGTAATTGGTTTCCCTTGCTCCAACCAAGATGCTCGTTCCAGCAAATCCATCTCTTCAAAGTTCCTTGCAAAATTCACAACTCAGAGATGACTGTGTCGTTTCTATACCAGAGCTTTGCCTTGCGACAAGCCACTGTCGTGGATGGTTTTGTCATAAGATATTAATATCTTAAAGGAGGACAGACCTTCCTCAGAATTCGCGTTTATATATTTTAACACTTACTAATTTAATAGTTGAATCCCGAAAGTCTTAAAAATGTTAATTTTTAAGAGTTAGAAAATCTTTGATTTTCTGAATTGACTACCTCACTCACAATTTAGTGAGTTATGTTGGGTTTTTAAAACTATCGCAAGTAGAAAATAATATATTTTCATAGATAATTTTCACTACTTAAAATAACTTATTTACATAAACTTATGAGGCTTCGCCAACATAAGTTTTAATTTTTCTTTAATATCTGATAAATATTATTAGCTATGAAGATGAGTAACCTAGATAATTAAATTTAAGAATTAATAATAAAAAGGAGAAATTTGGTTTGACAAAGTCTACCAAATTTTTATGAAATAAAACTAATTTTAGTACAAGTAGTTTAATTAAAAACTTTTGGAAAATAATTTGTTTATAGAATCATTTCCAGATCATTGGATAAATTTTTTTATAAGTATTGGAAAAAAATCCTCTTTTGACTTACTTGAGGTACGAGTTCCTACATCAGATTCTAATACTTTTGAAACAGGAATCCAAAACCAAGTTTGATAATTATAATTTTTATTTGAAAGAACATACCAAATTTGTAAATTAAATTTTCTTTGTAAAGATGAAAATTTTTGAGTTTCATCAGAATCTATACAAAAAGTACCATATCCTTGTTGAATCTCTTTATCTTTGACATCAACAAATATAAAACCAAAATTTGGAAGTAAAACCATAAAATCTGGTCTTTTTAATGAACCTTTAAAAAAAGAAGAAAAAGTTTCTACTTCTTGATTTATATATAAATAAGGGATATTATGTTCCTCTAACCATTCTTTAAATTTTATTTCACCTTGATTATCTAATTCAGAATTATACATAAAAATAGATAGATTTAGTTTATTCAATTTTTATTATTCTTTAGAATATGAATTCTTATTTTCAAAAAACACAGGTAGAGAAAAATAAACTTTTTGTCTTATTTCTAAGAAAGTTTAATCGCTTTTGGTTCTCCTTTTGGCATCAAAAGGAAGTTCTTTGATCATAACTTTCTTTTTAAGAAAGTTTGAGGCTTTT
This sequence comes from Candidatus Pacearchaeota archaeon, assembly GCA_017609795.1. GTDB lineage: Archaea > Nanobdellota > Nanobdellia > Pacearchaeales > GW2011-AR1 > ARS1285. The sequence continues at coordinate 37,342 of JAFCDH010000010.1, forward strand.
AGTAGTTGCATGCTGAATCCCTCGTTGCCTTGGAACTTACACATCAACTCTATCAACGCTATCTTTTATAGCGGCCTTTGTTGTTTCGTCTTGCGGATGGCTTCGTGCTTAGATGCTTTCAGCGCTTATCCATGTAAAGCGTAGCTGCACAGCCTGCTCATAACAACTGTTACACCAGAGGCTTCCAATCCTGGTTCCTCTCGTACTACAGGATTGTTCCACTCAAACAACAACACACCTAATAGATATCATACAATCTGTCTCACGACGATCTTAACCCAGCTAACGATTCCTTTTAACATGTGAACTCCAGCACCCTTGGCCGCTTGTGCACGACCAGGATAGGAAGAGCCGACAGCGGAGTAGCAAGCCTCG
>JAFCDH010000062.1 GCA_017609795.1 Candidatus Pacearchaeota archaeon
ATAGATGTTATAGAAATTACATCAAACGATCCAGATATTTTTTTAAAAGTAGACGGACACTGGACTTCTAGAGGAAATGAAATGATTGCAAATGAATTATATGTTAAATTAAAACCAAAAGTAAATTAATATAAAAATTGATTTTAGGAATTTGTCTTTTTGAGTATCTTCCAAAAAATAACAGGGAGTACAAACAGAGGGTGCAAGGCTTTTAATTTATAGAGATAGAGGTTTTAGATTAAATAAAATAAATCTAATCTTTTGCATATTTTTCACTATCCCATGAATCTCTTAGATTTTCTTGTCTTTTTATTAAAAACTTACCAATAACTAAATAATCTATCCCAGTACCCATCATACATTTATATGCATCATAAGAGGTACATACGATGGGTTCCCCCCGAATATTAAAAGAAGTATTTATTAGTATTGGAATTTTAGATAATTTTCCAAATTGTTTTATTAAATTATAATAAAGAGGATTTTGATTTCTTCTAATAGTTTGTAATCTTCCGCTTCCGTCAACATGAGTAACCCCTGGAATCTTTTTGTGCCATTGTTTTTTTACAGGATAAACCATTAACATAAAGTCTGTTGGAAGGGGGATTGGTTTATCACATTCAAAATATTTTAATGCATCATCTTCACAAACTACTGGAGCAAAGGGTCTGAATTTTTCTCTGTGTTTAACTTTTAAATTAAGTATTTCTTGCATTTTTGGATTGCATGCATTAGATAAAATGCTTCTTGAACCTAATGCTCTTGGTCCCCACTCCATTTTTCCCTGAAACCAACCAATAACATTGTTTTTAAAAATCAATTCTGCTGTTTCTTTAATTAATTCTTTATCATCTTTAAACTTAGAATAATTTATTTTATTTTTATCTAAAAAGATTTTAATTTCTTTATCTGAAAATTCAGGACCTAAATAAGCATCTTTTAATTCAAAGTTTCTTTTATGCCCTAAGATTGTATTATAAACATAGGATGCTATCCCCATACTTGTTCCACCATCTCCAGAATCTGGTTGACTCCAGATTTTTTTAAATCCTGTATTTTTAAGAATTTTTCCATTAGCCACACTATTAAGTCCACATCCACCAGCTAAAACAAGATTTTCACATTTAGTAACTTTGTGTACATGGTTTAATATTTTAAATAAAACCTCCTCATAAATCATTTGTAGAGCAGCAGCAATATCTTTATGTTTATTAGTTACTTCAGTATCTGGTTTTCTAATATTTCCTTCAAGAAGCTTGCATAATTTTTTAGAAGGCATTCGGTTTTTAAAATGATATATAAAATAATTCATGTCAAGTCTATAACTTCCATCTTCCTTTATATCTATGATTTGTTTTAACTTATCATAGTATGGATTTGTTTTTTTATTCATGTTTCCGTATGGAGAAAGCCCCATAACTTTATATTCTGAATTATTTACACTAAATCCTAAATAAGCAGTAATAGTTGAATAAAGTAAACCAAGAGAATGTGGAAATTTAATTTCTTTAATTAATTTAATATCCTCATTTTCTCCAATACCATAGGTTGTTGTTGTCCATTCTCCAACACCATCTATAGTAACTATTGCAGATTTTTCAAAAGGACTAAGTAAAAATGAATTTGCATGGGCCATATGATGTTCAGCAAATAAAACTCCTCCACCATATTTTAATTTTTTTCTTATTATTTTTATTATCCTTAATTTTTCATTAATCCAAAAAGGTAAAGAACTTAAGAAAATTCTATAACTTTTTGGAAAAGTTTCTAAATATTGATACAATACCCTTTCAAATTTAAGAAAAGGCTTTTCATAAAACCCAATATAATCTATATTTTTAATAGTTATATTTTGACTTTTTAAACAATATTTTATAGCATTAATTGGAAAAGAAGTATCATGTTTTTTTCTTGTAAATCTCTCTTCTTGAGCAGCAGCTATTATTTTTCCATCTTTTAATAATGCTACAGAAGAATCATGATAAAAACAGCTTATACCTAAGATATACATTTTCCAAAAGTAATCCAATAACCTCCTTCTCTATTAGTTTTAAATATCCATTCTAATTGTTTATAACATCTTACCAAAAAATTTGGGTATTTTTCTTTGAAACTATTCCATACCCCTGCAATTTCTATTTCTGAATTTTCAAATAAACTTGAAGAAGGAACTGTTTGAATATAATTTATATTATTTTTTTTAAACCATCTTAAAACTTCTCCGATTGTATGGGTTGTTTCATGTGGATGAAGATATTGATCATTCCACCAACCTCTTGCTCTTTCTTTATCTTCTACCTCTCCTATTTGCATTTTAATAAAATAATCTTTTATTTTTTGATTATTTTTAAATATTGTTTTAGAAGATAATATCCTAAATTTCAAAGGAATTCTTCCAAAAGTATTGTAAAGTCCAACAGCAATCCTTGCTTTAGGTTTTAAAAGATTCAAAATATTTTTAAATCCTTTATAAGCATTTCCTGTATGGTGTAAAACCCCTAAACATAAAACATAATCAAATTTTCCTAATTTTTTTATTTGCTCTTTATCTAAAATATCTACTTTTTTTAAAGTCCAGGATTTTAAGTTTAATTTCTTTTTTAATTTTCTTGCCTTATCTAATGAGCTATCTGAAAAATCTATCCCATAAACGTTCTTTCTTCTTAGAGATAAAAATGCAGATAATTGCCCAGTTCCAGTTCCAACATCTATTATTGAAGCATCTTTAGGAATGCTTCTATCTATAATTTTAGCAAAAGTATACATTGCTATTTCTAAATCTTTTTTAGAGTTAAACCTATTTAAATCATAGTCTGGGAATGGAGTTTTATTATAAAAACTCTGAACTTTTTGCCCTATTTTTGTTAACATTTTAAAACTGTTTGTAATAATCTCCTTTATTTTTCTTTTCCAAGCCTAATTCTTCCCAATATGTTTGAGATTGTTTATTAATTTTTAAATCTAAAAAATGTTTTCCGAAAATCTTAGCAAGAATTGAAGTTCCTCCAACTCCAATAAAATAAACAAAACTTAACAAGATAGAGTTAACTAATGCTGCAATAGAGTCTCCAAAAGATTTCTGCCCTTGCTTAAATTCTTTAAAAAATGCCATTATATTTTTTACCTTAATAATAATTTAATTAATGTTCCTAATAAGACAATAAATAATGTTAAAGGCAAAATATGTAGATAATTCCAGGATTCTGGAATTTTATTTAATAATTTTAAAATATAATAAAAAATAGTTGTAAAAACTAAATACATAAAAACATATCCTATTTTTTTATTAAAAGACTTAACACTTTTTACCTCAAAGTTCATTTTCTTAAAAAAATTTGTCTCTTTTTAAATTTATGTTCCTTTGGGCGACATTATTGTATCTCCAAAATAGATAATTAAGTAATCAACCTAAAGCATAAATAAAAGGAGATAAAACAGAACTTTGTCCAAATATAACTAATACTGCAACAATTACTAAAAGAATAATTATTGGCAATAACCACCATTTCTTTCTAA
>JAFCDH010000063.1 GCA_017609795.1 Candidatus Pacearchaeota archaeon
ATCTTTCCAATAATTATGTTCTTTTAAGATTTTCTTAAAATCCCTTATACAACCCTTTTTAAGATGAGGCATACTTTCCGATACAATGCTTGTTAAGGTGGGTTTTTTATCTCTCTGGGCTCTATCTATCAAGTCCTCCAAAATACCTATTGTTTTGCCAGCTGAAGTTCCTCCCTGCAAACAGCGTAATCTTTTTTTTAAAGTTAATGTTTTTTTTAAAGCGGTCGTTTCTATAAACATAAACTCTCATATTCTTTTCTAATCTTGATTGCCTCATTTATTGTTTTAAACAATCCTAAATGTTTTTCTTTTCCTTTTATCTTTATTCTTGCTCTCCATTTATTTCTCGACTTATGAAAATTAACTCCTGGATATATTTTAGTTGCTCTTGTATTCGCCATTTGAGTATATTTATCTGTCCATCTACAATTATTCGGTTCGTAATTACCATCATTGTTTATTCTGTCTAATTGATAATCCAATGGTCTTTCCCCCATATCATTAACAAAATTCATAAATCCATTTTCTTCACTCCATCTTTTGCAAACTTTTATTCCTCTCCCACCATATCTATGAAAATAATAATAATTAGAATTATAACAACGCCTTAACATATTCCAATAGGCTCTATAAAATGGATGTTTTCTAATACTGCCTCTTTTTATTCCGTATGTATATGGCATAGAAAAAAATTATTTAGATTTATTATCACGAACATTTTTTAATAAGGGTTGAGGTAAGCTAATTTCTCCTGAATGCTCTAATGACTGTTTTGGCATACCATCAATATACTGCCATATCGTTTTAATCATTTGTTGGTCATTCTCTACAATTGCCTTTTTTAAAATAGAATTAAGATAAAGTTCTAAATATGTTTTTTTCTGACCTTTAGGAATCTGTTTTTTTCTGACCTTTAGGAATCTGCTCTAATTTCTTTTTTATTTCAGTAGTAATAGATATTGTTCCTTTTGGTCTTCCATTTGGATTGCCAGATTCCCCCTTTTTAAAGCGATGAGGTTTTTTTTTCTTTTCTTGTTTTTCTTTTGTTTTATCAAGTTTTTTTTCAATCATATAAATAAAAACTCCAAAACCTTTCAAACCAAAAATTGACTTGAAAAGTTTTGGAGTCGTAACTCACAGGCACTGGATCGTAATCTTCCGCCTAATAACTTTCGTTATCTCTTTTATTTTCTAATTTTTAAGAACCTTTGTCAAACTGTGGATAACTTTTTATTCATTTTTAGAATTAAACCAAACTTTTAAAAACTTCCAAAAAGAAAGAGGTTTAAGAAATAATTTGTTTATTTCTTTATTATGTAATCCTATGTTTTCTTGAAGTGATTTATAGTTTGATTGTATTCCATCTCTTATGTCTTTTGATGTAGCCCCCCTTACAATATGCTCGCTGAAAATCTTTGTTTTAATTCCTACTTTAGTATTTATTCTTTTTATTCTGCTCATAAAAACAAAATAACCATTGCTATCTTCATTTACTTGATTAAAAAATGAATTAATTTTAGCTCTGTCTTCAGAATATACTTGAAATTTATTTAATAAAAACCTTTTTATTTCTTCTTTATTTTTAAGCTGTTTAACGCCTTTCATTTTTTTCTTTTAATTCAATTAAAACATCTTCTGGAAACCTTAATAACCTTTTACATTTTTTATTGGGGCATTTTATTTCTATTAACAAAACAGAAATTATATTGTTCTCTGTTTTCATCAATACCGCTCCACAATGCCGACAAAAGATAATATATTTTTTCATTCTAATAAATTATTATCTTTTAAGAAGTGATTATCTTTTAAAACTTGATAAAGCCCGTTTGCTATATTATCTACCTGTTTTTCTGTAAGTTCATTATTACAATAATTAAGGTCAATGGCGTGAAAGATTTCGTGCCAGAATGTTTGTTCTACTTTTTGAAAATTATAATCTTTATTCTGTAATATTATTTCTAATTGATTTTCTCTAAGTGTTCCTTGAAGGCCCTCTTTAATATGTAAACTATCATTAAACCTTATAGTATAATTTAATCCGCATATTTTAACTTTTTTAGGTATTTTCATTTAATATAATTTATTATTTTCTGATACCAGCTAACCTTTTTTTTAATAACCGGCTTTTTAAAAGACCTCTTTATAGAATTTTTAACTTTCTTTTTTTCTTTTGAAGAATAATAATTATCCATCTGGTCGGTATTCTTTAAATATCTAAACTTGTTTCTTCTCTTTCTTTCGTAAAGACCTCTTTTTTGTTGTCTTGTTTGTTTCATTTATTTTTTCTTTTAATTTTTTCAATTCTTTTATGCTTATTAAAATTATTTTGACAAACTCTTGGTGTGGAATCATTAATGGCCCTTCACCTAATTTAACAAGTTCATAATTTATATCACTCATAACTCTAAAGTTTTCTATTATTTTTTCTAAAGAATCTTCGGGATAATTTATATTATTAAACTTAATATTATATCTTTCAATTATTTCATTGACCTTTTTGTATTTTTCTATTTTTTCTGTATTTATTTTTTTCATAATTTTTTTTATTTCTTAATTATCTTATTTTTATCTAAGATTTTTAAAGTTTTTTGTCAACAACTATTTTTCCTTTTTTAAATTTCCATTTTCTTATCCTCCATACCTTATTTCTTATCTTATCTTTAGTTCCCAATAAACCAGAGATGAATATGATTTTTCCTAATTGCTGTATCCACCCTCCGTTTATTTTGGCAAACTTCTTTTCTTTTTTAGTTAAAACTTTATTAGCTTTTTTAGATATAGATTTTAATATCTTCTTATAATCCTTATTCTCTCTAAACTCTTTTTCTTCTATGTGAAGATTCCAGAGTTTTGTTTGTAGATATTTAAGTTCTTTTTTGTTCATTTTAATATTTGACCATTTTTATAAACCCATGCCTTACATTTTCTACAATAATAAATAATCTTTTCAGATAAAGGTAATTTTTGTGCTTCCATTATAAGTTTATTATGATTACATCTTTTTTTCATTTGAACTCCCATCGCCCATTTTCCAAATAACCACAGCCCCGAACATAACTGGTTCTTGTGCTAAGGTCATTGTCAAAAAGGCAGTCGTGATTATTAAAAATATAAATTAAAGCCATAAGGATTATTATTAGGATTATTATTCTTCCCATTTTTCCTCAAAAGCATCTTTAATCCCCAATCTTTTACAAATTCGTTTTAAAGTTTCCATATTAGCCCAGCCAACAGGATTTTTATCCTTTGTAGTCCCTAATAAATAAAGGCGGTATTTCCATAAACCAGAAAAGATATATATTATGCCGACCACAAAATCTGAAACTATGTTTATAAGAACCAATATCACAAGCCATTTTCCCACTATTAGAAGTTCTACTCCGAATAATACTTTAATAATCATTCCCCACATTCCGATTTGGGTAAATAAAGATACATATCTGCCTGTTAAAGAAGCTCCGCTGTCTTTATAAAACCAAAACCTTTCGTGAAAAAAGAAGATTAGCTTAAGAGGGTTTTTAGGGATATTATGTTCATTGAAGAAGTTTAACAATTTCATTCAAAAGATTTATTATTTTAAAACTAAACCATAATCCATAAATACAAAAGGCGAGCATCATAGAAAGCTTAATTACTTGAACTGCGTTGAATTCTCCTTTTAAAAAGCTCATTTTATTTATTTCCTAAACTATTTTAAGATTTCTTTTTTAATTCTTTTAAAACATTCTATACACCATTTTCTTTCTCCTTTTGGAAACTTCATATTCTCTATTCTCTTTATTTCCTTTCTTATTATTTCTTTTTTATCAAATTGTGTATTCTTTTTCATTTTTTTCATTCTTTTCTTATTGTTTTTTCTTTGTAATGAGTATAAGTTTCCAGTGTCCGCAAGCTGGACAATTTACTGCTATTTTATAATTCTTTGCTTGTATCATAATTGCCCGTTTAAAAGGTCTTTAAGTGTTTTAAGGGTCTGGGTATAGTATTGAATGTTTTGGTAGTTAGCAGGGCGTTTTAGAGCTTTAACTTTAAGGTTATTATACCAGTTCTTGCCCCGAACCTCTATAATTCTGTTATTTATTTCAGGATCGCCCTTATGATGCCGAGTAAAATGACAAGTAAGACATAAAGAAATCCCATTATCAATATCATATCTTAAGTGTCCATATAATCCTTTGGGATAAAAATGATGAACTTGAATTGCGGGTTTGTCGCATACTTCACATTTTGGCTTCAAACATACTTGAAAATATAACCTGTCTGCTTCTTTTCTTAATCGTTTCTTTTTATCCATAGAT
>JAFCDH010000011.1 GCA_017609795.1 Candidatus Pacearchaeota archaeon
AAATCTATTATCATTAAAAGAAGTTAAAGTTCCTGCATTTAATCCTCTTTTACTAAATTGTTCTGTAAATGTTTTCAAATCTCTTGGACCCCTTTCATAAAAATCATCTACCCAACTATTATAAATATGAAGGTGAAAATCTGCTTTAAATCTATTTGAATGTCTTTCTTTCATAATCTTTTTGTCTTGTAATACTTTTATAAATATATCTGTATTAGATTTTAATATTCAAAATAAATAGTATTATGTAAAACTTAAAGCTACACAATAAAGAAGTATAAGCTATACCTAACTTATTCCAAATCAGAAGAAAATAATTATTATTTTTGGAATATCAATTAATTATAGAATAAAAAATCAAAAAAACAAAATGTTACCAAAATTCCACATCATATTAGGAGCAATATTCTCAGCATTAATGTATTACCTTCTTCAAATAACTCTTTTCCAAACAATTCTTATCTTTTTTGCATCTGTTTTAATTGATTTTGATCATTATTTATTTTATGTTCAAGAAACAAAAAAATGGAGTTTACAAAAAGCATATAATTGGAAAATATATCGTCAAAAAAAACACAAACCTATAATGATGATTTTTCACACAATTGAATTTTTAATATTAGTCTTTATTTTATCTTTTGTTTGGAAAGGATTTGGATTTATTTTAATAGGGCTAGTTTTTCATTCTATATTTGACATAATCCAGTTAGGTTATGAAAAAAAGCTTTATATCAGGGAATTTAGTTTAATTAGGTTTCTTTTAAGAGACAAAAAAAATTATTTTTAACTATCTAAATCTTTAAATAAATTAGTTCTTGTTTTAAAAAATGAAAATTGGTATCATAGGGGTAGGTTTTATTGGAGGAACTAGTGCAAAAGTTTTAGGAACTATTCACGAAGTTTTTCTTTATGATAAATATAAAGAATCTTATAACAACCCAAACAATTTAAGAAACACAGAAATTGTTTTTATTTGTGTTCCAACACCAATGAAACCTTCTGGAGAAATAGATTGTTCAGCTATTTATGATTCTTTAAATACCTTATCTTCAGTAACTCAAGAAGGCTTAAAACCTCTTGTAGTTATTAGATCAACAATAGTTCCAGGAACAATAGATAAGCTAAAAAAACAATATTCCTTTAAATTTGTTTTTAATCCAGAATTTTTAAGAGAAAAAAAAGCTTTATCAGATATGTTAAAAATAAAAAGGATTGTTATAGGAGCAGATAACAAAGAAGATTATAAAAAAGTTTTAGCGGTTTATTATCCTATTTTTTCTGATGTTAAGTATATTTTTGTTAACCCAAAAACCGCAGAAATGATAAAATATTGTGCTAATGCCATGTTAGCTGGACAAATTTCTTTAGCAAATGAATTTTATCAAATTTGTAAAGCTATGGAAATAGATTATGATCAAGTAAAAGAAGCTATTCTTTTAGATGAAAGAATTGGTAAAAATTTAGATGTTCCAGGTCCAGATATGGATTTTGGATTTGGAGGAAAATGCTTTCCAAAAGATTTAAAGGCTTTAACTTATCAAGCAAGAGAACATGGATATTCTCCTTATTTACTTGAAGAAATTTGGAGATTAAATGAAAGAATAAGAAAAAATAAAGATTGGTTAAATATTATTGGAGCAACTTCTAAAAAAAGTTATAGATAATTCTAAATACTTTTATTTTATTAGGTTTATATGATAAAAAATTATATTGAAGAATTAAGGATTTTAATTGAAAAATATAAGGATAAAGGATTTGAATATGGAAAACCCATAGAATATCTTGAGTTTAGAAATTCTATTTCTAAAGAAGAAATAGAAAAAGAGATATTAAGTTTAGAAAACTTAGAGTTTGTTGAAAAGCAGTTTATTGAAGAAGACACAAGATATGCATTATATTACATTTACAGTGGAAGTCGCGGAAGAGTTTATGTAATTAGGTTTATAGATAAAATAAGAATAATTACTATATATCCTTTAGGAAGAGTTACTCTTAAAGGCTATAAAAAAGGAAAGTTTAAAAAATAACAAAATACTAATAATATTAGAAAATGAAAGTTAAATTTTATTATGATAAAGAAGATGATGTATTGTCTATTTATTCAGAGAATCCTCCAAAAGAAACCATTGAGTTTTCCGAGTTTTTAAATATAGATATTGATAAAGATAAAAGGGTTGTTGGGCTAGAGATTTTTGAAGCAAGTAAATTTTTTGGAATAAGAAATAATTTAATCAATAGTCTTTTTTTACAAAATCTAAAAGAGATTTCTATTGAGTATAATGAATTAAGAAATACATGGTTTATTGATGTAATATTCACTGATAAGAATAATAATATAATCAAAACTCCTATGCCTCCGCTTAGAAAATCAGAGTATAAAAGTCCTTTGATAGCTAGTGTTTAAATTTATATACTAACCCTACATATATCTTTAAAAAACAGGTTTTCTCATTTATTTCATGAAAAAATTTAGGTTAAGTTTTATTATTCCTGTCTATAATGAAGAAGGAAGCGTGAAATTTTTATATGAGGAGATTAAACAAGTTGCAAAATTTTTAAAAAAACAAAGAAAAGTTTCAACTTATGAGGTTATTTTTATTAATGATGGTTCAAGAGATAGAACTCAGTATATTTTAGAATCTTTAAAACAAACAGAAAAAGATAAATTAAAAATAATTCAATTTAGAAGAAATTTTGGAAAAGCAGAAGCATATAATGCAGGATTTGAATTATGTTCTGGAGATTTAATTTTTACTATGGATGGAGATTTGCAAGATAATCCTCAAGAGATTCCTAGATTTATTGAAAAAATAGAAAGAGGTTATGATATTATTATTGGATGGAAATACAGAAGAAGAGATTCTATATCTAAAAAATTAGCTTCTAAACTTTTTAATGCAATTATGAGGTCTTCAACAAGATTAAGATTGCATGATTTTGATAATGGATACAGATGCATGAAAAAAGAAATATTACCTCATTTACATCTTTATGAAGGGCTTTATAGATATATTCCTGTTTTTGCAAGTTCTAGAGGATTTAAAGTTGGAGAAATAAAAGTTCGCCATAGACCAAGAAGATTTGGAAAAAGCAAATATGGAATTTCAAGATTATACAGGGGTTTTTTTGATTTAATTACTATTAAATTCTTGTTTTTTTATTTAAAAAGGCCTCTTCATTTTTTTGGAGGTATAGGAATCTTTCTCTTTTCTTTAGGAATTCTTTTAGGACTATATTTATTGTCTCTTATTTTAAGGCAAATTAATTGGCAAAGACCTTTTTTAACTATCTCAATTTTATTAATAATTATGGGAATCCAATTTATTTTATTTGGATTAATTGGAGAAATGATAACAAACATATCTAGAAAAGAGAAAAATTATGCAATAAGAAAGATAGTTTGAAATATTATAGGGATAAATTAGTATCTTAATGAATATAGGATTTAAATAAGGAGATTTTAAAATAAACAGAAATATCAATATCATATAAAACTTAAAGCTTTGAAAATGAGGAGATTAAGCAAGCAATCTATTCTTTTAAATGAAGTTAATAAGAAGAAGGGATTGGAAGAAACTCAGATTGTTCAGATTAATTAAAATTATAAGATGCTAAGGATAAACAAAATTTAAAAAATTAATATCTTATAAAATATAACGAGATGCAGATGATAAGATTAAGTTAAAAGAACAGAAGAAAATTATTATAATACTTTAAGATACCAAGGAAATTAAATAAATTAAACAAAAAATGTGTGGAATAATAGGATTTAATTATGAAGATAAGAGTTTTTTAAACAAAGCATTAAAAGAAATAGTTCATAGAGGCCCTGATTCTTCTGGAAAATTTAATAATAAGCAGGTTTCATTAGGGCATGTTCGTTTATCTATTATTGATGTTTCAAAATCAGGAAATCAACCAATGTCAAATGAAGAAGGTACAATTTGGATTATTTTTAATGGAGAAATATATAATTTTAAGGATTTAAAAAAAGATTTAAAAAAAAGACATAATTTTAAATCAAACACAGATACAGAAGTATTAATTCATCTTTATGAAGAAGAAGGAATTAATCTAGTTAATAAAATACAAGGAATGTTTGCTTTTTGTATTTATGATTCTAAAAAAGGAATTTTATTTTTAGCAAGGGATAGAGTTGGAATCAAACCACTTTATTATTATTTTAAAGATAAAAAATTCATCTTTTGTTCTGAAATAAAAGGAATTTTGCAAAATCAAGAAATCAAAAAAGAACTTAGTTTTAATGCTTTATCTTCTTTTTTAACATTTAGAGCAAACACACAAAAACAAACCTTTTTTAAAAACATTAAAAAATTAGGGCAAGGAGATATTTTAATTTATAATCTTAAGGATGATACTTTTAAAATAGAGAAATATTGGGATTTTCATACTCTTTTAGAAAAAAAATCAGAAGATTTTTTTATAAAACAACTTAGAAATCTTCTTGAAGATTCTGTAAAAGCAAGACTTATGTCAGATGTTCCTTATGGATTATATCTTTCAGGAGGAGTTGATTCAGGAACAATAGCAGCTTTAATGAAAAAATACTCTTCAGAACAAATAAAAACTTTTTCAGTAGGATTTGAAGAAAAAGAATATAGTGAAGTAAATGAAGCAAAGTTTATAGCAGAAAGCTTAGGAACAGATCATCATGAGCTTTTAATCAAACAAGATTCTGTAAAACATCTTCCAAAAATAATCTATCAATCAGATGAACCAATTGCAGATCCAACAGTTATTCCAACATATTTATTATCTCAATACACTAAAAAGTATTGCACTGTTATTCTTAATGGAGAAGGTTCTGATGAATTATTTGCAGGATATCCTCAATATAAATTTATGAAAATAAACACTCTTTTTCTTAAAAAAACCCCTAAATTTTTAAGAAAACAAATTCCTAATATAATCAAAAAAACTCCCAAAAACATATTAAATAAAGGATTTAGATTTGCTTCTTCTTTAGGAGAAAAAGGTATTGAAAGAGCCTTTAATTTTGTAAATGCTAAAACTTATTCTGAACAATATTTAAATCAAATTCCTATTTTTAATGAACAAGAGCAATCTGAAATTTTAAACAAAAAAATTAATTTATATAAAAAATATAATCCTTATTTTAAAGACTCAAATTCTAAAAATATTATAACTGCTTGTCAAAAACTTGATTTTAAAGAACCAATGGTTGAGGATTTGCTAATGAAAGTGGATAAGAACACAATGGCCTTTGCTATTGAAGGAAGGGTTCCATTTTTAGATCACAGAATAGTAGAATTAAGTGCTAAAATTCCAAATACTTTAAAATTAAAAGGGATAAGTAAAGATAAACATATTTTAAGAAAAGCAGTTAAAGGATTAATTCCCACCCAAACAAGGAAAAGAAAGAAAAAACATTTTTTTGTTCCAATAAATAATTGGTTTAGCGACGAACTATCATCTATTAAAAAAGAACTTTTAGAAAAGAAATATCTTTATAAACAAAAAATATTTGACTATAATTACATTAAAAAAATAAATAAAAATTGGAATAAATCCAAATTATTTTATTCAAGACAACTTTGGTCTTTACTTATATTTCAAATTTGGTATAAAAAGTATATAGAAAATGAAGATATTAAAATATGATAGGGGTTCACCAGATAGATTTGGTTATGAATGGAAAACTTTTAATAAGATAATTCCAAATTATGAGGATCAGTTTTTAAAATGGAGTTTTCCATTAACTCAAAAAGATTTTAAAGGAAAATCAGTTCTTGATGGGGGGTGCGGTATTGGAAGAAATTCTTATTGGCCTTTGCTCTATGGAGCAAAAGAAATCTTAGCATTTGATTATGATGCAAGAAGTGTTCAAATGGCAAAGCGAAATTTAAATCAATTTAAAAATGCTACTATAGAATTTGGTTCCTTATATGAACCAAAATATGAAAATAAGTTTGACATTTCTTTTGCAATAGGAGTAATTCATCATCTTGAATATCCAAGAAAAGCAATACAAACTCTTGTAAAAGCAACAAAACCAGGAGGTATAGTTTATATTTGGGTTTATGGTTATGAAGGAGTTGGTTCTTGGGTTGTTAAATATATAAATCCAATAAGAAAAATAACTTCAAAACTTCCTATTACAGTAACTCATGCAATATCTTATTTGTGTTCAATTCCTCTTTATTTTTATTTAAAATTATTTCCTCATAAAAATGCATATTTTAAACAACTTTCAGGATTTAGTTTTTGGCATATTAGTCATATTATTTTTGACCAGTTACTTCCAAGAATTGCTAATTATTGGAAAAAAGAAGAAGCATTAAGTTTATTTGAAAATCAAGGCTTAGAAGATATTAAGATTTACAGGACAAATGAGATTTCCTGGACAGTTATTGGAAAAAAGAAGAAATCAAAAAGAGTAGATTAATATAATTATAATGTAATTAATTTAATATTAATGCCTTATGATAAAGAGATGAAACGATAAAATCAAACTATTCAAACTAAACTTAAGCTAATCCTAAAAAAGATTAAAGATTTATAGATATTTTAGTTAAAAATCAAAAAAGAAATGAAAATGCAAGACTTAAGATATGAAAGAAAATTTATAATATCTGAATTAAATTATCAAGAGATAGAATTCTTAATTAAACACAATCCAGCAATGTTTTCTGAGATATTTTATGAAAGAAGAGTTAATAATATTTACTTAGATTCTATAGATTTAAAAAATTATAAGGGAAATCTTTCAGGAAATTCAAATAGGTTAAAAATAAGAATTAGATGGTATGGTAAGTTATTTGGTATTATTAAAAATCCTGTTTTAGAATTAAAATTAAAAAATAATGAATTAGGCAAAAAATTATCTTTTAAATTAAAAGCTTTTGTTCTTGATAAAAAAATTTCATTAAATTCTTTGAAAAAGATTTTTTTAGATTCTAATCTTCCAAAATGGTTAAATGAAAAATTAAAATTATATCATTTAGCTCTTCTTAATTCTTATAAAAGGAAATATTTTTCTTCTGCAGATAAAAAACATAGAATAACTATTGATAAAGACTTGCTTTTTATTAAAATAAAAGATAATAATAACTCATTTAATAGCAGGATAATAGATAAAGAAAAATACATTCTTGAAATTAAATATTCTTTAAAAGATTATAAAACCACAAGTAGAATAACTGAGTGTCTCCCATTTAGATTAACAGCTTGTTCTAAATATGTTCAAGGGATAGATATTTTAGAGTTTTGGTGATATTTATTCTAAAATCATCAACCATACAACCTCTCATAAACTCCATCTTTTTTATCAATTATAATTGCACCATTAATTTCAAGATTAGAATCTTTTTCAACAATATATTTTGTATCAGCGTCGGTAATATCTACATTTTCTGCATTTATAATAGCTCCAGCATATTCAGATTTTTTCTCATAAACTGCAAAACCATATTCAATATTTGAGATTTCACTATCTTTAATAAAAATTTCTGAATTATCTTTGCTTGCAATTCCTATATAAGATTTATCTAAAGCTTTCCCACTTATCTTTATATTACTAATATTTACATTGCTTTTTTCACCAACACTTACTGCTTTATCTCCTGCATTTAAAATCTCAATATCCCTTATATCAACAAAAGCTCCAGAAAAATCCAAACCATCATCTCCAGGATTAATAAATAATGAAGAAACTATAGAACCATCTCCAAAATCATCATCAAAACAATCAGAAAAACAATCTTCAAAAACAGAATTTTTAATTTCAAAATCAGAATCAATTATATTTAAAGCATCTTCAGAATTTGCTTTAATAAAAGAAGCCTGATCTAATATAACTGGAGATTTATAAAAACTTACTGCCCCTGTTAATTCCCATCCTTGTTTAGAAGGAACATTTAAATTTTCAAAAATAACATTTTTAATATTAGAAGTTTCATTTGCATTTAATACTGCAAGGCCTTGCCCTGTTTTATCTGAAGAAAAGATTTTAATTGGATTCTCTTTTGTTCCAGAAAATTGCAAATTTGAATAAGAAACAATTGCTGCTCCATTTATAAGATTAATACTTGTTCTTTGTTTACAAGAAATAACATAATTTTTTGGAAGTATTAAACTTTGATTTAAAACCCAATCTCCTTGTTTGATTAATATAGTCTTAGAATCCTCATTAATATCTAAAAAATCATAAGCAGTAAGATTTGATTCTTGTCTTATAAAATCTTGTTCAACAAAATCTTCTTTAACATAAGCATATGGATGAATTTCTGCATAATTAATATTTTCTGTTCCAAAAACTCTATAATTTAATTTAAAATCTAATAAAGAATCATTCAATTCAAAACCTTTAGGAATCTCAAATTCAAAGTTTTGATAATTTAAATCCACACTAGAAGCTCTTGGTTCAACAAATCCATTTTTATTTAGTTTAAATATAGAATCCTGATAAACAAGATTAATTATCTCTAGAGGAAAAATATCCTTATTTGCAACAGATAAAACAATCTTCTCTTCAAAAACATCACTTTCCTGTAAATAAGCATGCAAAGGTTTAATTGGATTTAATTTAGTTTTTATTTTTTCTTGATTTAAATAAAAATGCTCTTTAGAAAACTGATAAAAAGGATTTTCTTTATGTATAATCTTGGTATTTCTCTTTATATCTTCATCTAATTCTAAAAATAGTTTATCTAAATAAGATTTTTCTGAAACTCTTTCTAATTCTTTTACATATTTTTCAAAAAATATCTTATCTCTAAAAATTATTTCTTCAAAAGTTTGTGCTTGTGAACAATTATTAAAACAATTTGGAATATAATTATCTAAAGTTACATAAACATCTAAAGGTTTTGCTTCTGCATCAAAACCAATTGGTTCTAATTTAGAATTAATAGGATTATAATAAAATCTAATATTATTCCAAAAAGAAGCATGTACTGCTGATAACAGATTATTAATAGCAAAATATGTTGCAAGTTTATCTACATCAAAAACTTGATGTGTTTGTAATTTTCCTTGCCTAAAAGATTCTAATAATGCTTTTGCTTGTTTAAATTGTCCAGCTAATACAGGATCTGCTAAAATATCCTCATCATCAAATGATTCTATATTACTATTAAAAAACCAATCTTTTGCAGTTTTATTAATTATATGTTGAGCTCCAGTTGAAGCATCATCTGAAAAAACCTTCATTATTTCATCTTTTTTATCCATCATCACATCTTCATCAAATTTTAAAATAATTCCTTCTCTTCTATTATTACTTTCTATTAATTGAGTTTCAAAATGTTCTTCAATTGCATATATTCCCATATTCTTTCCATTAATAACAACTTCTATAAACTCATATCTAAGTGCTAAAATATCTTCTTTTTTAAGAGCCTGCATATAAACTAATTCATTAAGATATATTCTTTCTTTTGGATGTTGAATTGAAAAAGTTTTCATTCCAAAAAGAGTTTCATCATTTTTTATCTTTATCCTAAAAGACCATTTATCTCCTTTTAAATGCGAAGGAGTATCTCCTTTTAATCTAAGTCTTGCTCTTATTTCTTTATCATCATACCTGATTGTTGCAGGAACATAATCTTCCCCAGACCAATTAAATTTATTAGCTTCTAATGCCCTATATCTTTGATATTCTAGTTTTTGATAATCAGCAAAATTAATATCTATAAAGATTTTTTTTGGATGTGAAAACTGCCCCCTTATATAATTAAAAGGAAACTTAAACATGTTCCACCCGACATTTGACTCAATTTGAGTTTTAATATTTCTTAAATCAGTTATTCCCATAGAATGCAATATATCTATTGCTAATGAAGAAGGATTATCAAAAGTTCCAAAATATCCAGAGATTATTAATCCAAAAACCAAACCAAATAGAAAAATCCCAAAAATTATTATAATAAAATAAACCACTTTTGTCTTTCTATTATATATTCTTCTCCAAATCTTTTTTAAAATTTCTCTAGAATAATAAAAAAAATCTTTTCCTTGTCTTTGCTTGATTTTCATTTTCAAAAAATTCCAGATTTATCAAGATAAGAAATTGTAATTGATTTTGAAAGAGAATTTAATTCTTTTTTGGTTTTTTCTAAGTTATCAAAAGAGGAAAAATCAACAAAAAAAGAAGCTTCTAAAATCTCATTTTCTAATTGGTCAAAACGTTTTAAATTTACAGCAGAACAATGTTTTCTAAGTATACTAATTATTTCTTTTAATTCAATATTTTTTCCAGAAATTGTTATATATAGATTTTGATTATTATCTTTTTCATGAACAAAATGTCTTCCCCAAATTAATAATGAAAGGATAACAAAAGCAGTTAAAGTTACTAATAATTGTCCTGCACCTAATCCTAATCCAATCGCAATTGTTAAAAACAAAAAAGCTAATTCTTCAGGTTCTTTTATTGCAGCCCTAAACCTAACAATAGATAAAGCACCAACAAGGCCTAAAGAAAGGGCAAGAGAAGATTTAACAACCATTATGATTAAAGTAGTTGTAGTGGTCATTAAAACAAAATTAGAAGAGAATTTTTTCCTATTTGAGATAGAAGTCCCATATTTAATATAAAGTTTGCTTAATATATATGCAAGAAGTGCTGATAAAATTAAAGCAAACACTAAGTAAGAATAATCTACTTGCATAGGTTGAGTTGTTATAAATTCTTCAATACTTTGAATTCTAACCATTTTTATATTTTTTTAACTAAAATCTTATATATTTTTAAGCTATACAAACCACTCATCTGTAAAGCTCTAAGTTTTATAAGATATTGATTTAGTTTTTAAGATATTTTGATATCCAAATATCCTGATTTAGCTATAATTTATTATTTTATAAAGATTGTTGAGGTTTGATAGAGGTTTTTTAGAAGGACATACCAACAATCCTCCACAACCCTTTAAAACAAAGCTTTCTTTAGAATATTTATTAACAATATAACTTTAGATAAATTAAATAACCAATATCATATAAAATATCAAAACAAAAAAATGGAACATTTAAAACATCTTTTTAATTCCAATCTCAAAGAAAGAATAATAAAAGATTCTTTTTGGAGCTTTATATCTAGAACTATTAATAGAATAGGAGCACTAATTTTCACAATTATTTTAGCAAGATTCTTAATGCCAGAAGGTTATGGGGTTTATTCAATTGTCTTTTCAACTGCAATGATTTTTTGCACATTTGCAGATTTAGGAATAAATTCAACTCTTTCAAGATATTTATCATCAGCACTTGTAAAAGATAGAAAAAAAATACCTTCTTATCACTGGTATTTATTAAAAATAAAATTTGTTTTTAGTCTTATAATTTCTATTTTATTATTAATTTTAGCATATCCTCTTTCTTTTTATGTGTTTAAAAACTCTGATTTGTTCTTGCCATTTATAATTGCTTCATTTTATATATTTGTCTTATCTTTTGAAGGATTTTATATTGAAGTTTTTTATTCTTTAGAAAAAATTAATTATGTAAGTTTTAAACAATCTGTAAATCAAGTTTTAAGAATTGTTTTAGCTCTTCTTGTTTTTTATTTTATATCTTCTTCATACCATATTATAGGAATTTTTGCAGCACTAATAATAACTAGTATATTTGTTCTTTTTTTAACTTTGTTTTATCTAAAAAAATTAATTCCAAGTTTATACCATAAACCAAAAGAAAAGATTGATAAAAAAAGAGTAAAAAGATTTGCAGGATTTTTAATCATAGCAAGTATTTCTGGAATTTTTTTCTTATATGTAGATTCTATTATAATCGGAATTTTTCTATTACCAGAATATGTAGGTTATTATCGAGCAGCATTTTCTTTGATATTTGGAGCAGCAAGTTTTGTAGCTTTTCTTGAACCTATGCTAATTCCTATTTTTACTAAACTCAGAAAAATACAAACTCAAAATGTTTTGGATAAATTATTAAGATATGTCTTTATAATAGCAATTCCTATTTCCTTTGGATTATTAGTTTTAGGAAAATATTTTTTAACATTTCTTTTTGGTGCCTCTTATTTTAAAGGGGCCCTTCCTATGATGTTTTTATCATTTTTAATTCTACCATTAGTTTCTGCAGGATTTTTTTCATCTTTATTTTCTGCAAAAGAAAAGCCAAAATTTTTAGCCCAATTAATGGTTTCTATAACTATAATTAATATATTTTTAGACTTATTATTTATAAAATTATTTCTTTTAATTTCTCCAATCTGGGCAATAACAGGAGTAGCTTTAGCAACTTTAATAAGTTGGATTTTTTATTTTATAGCCTCAACTTATTTAATAAAAAAGAAACTTAATCTTACAATTCCTTTAAAATTACTTGCAAAACCTTTAATTGCAAGTTTAATAATGACAGGAATTTTGTTTTATACAATTTCTTTTGTTAAAAATATGACACTTATTTTAGGAATCTCTTTAATTATTTTTGGAGCATTAATTTATTTGTTTTCAATGATTTTAATAAAAGGTATAAATAAACAAGATTTAGATTTAATTAAGTTCTCTATTAAAAAACTTAAAAGAAAAATCATTTAAAATATATTTTTTAGAATATAATAGTTTATAATCTTTAAACTAATCAATAATAAATAAAAAAATGACAATTAAAAAGAAACAAATAATATTTTTAGAGCCTTGGCCAACAGTTATGGTCTATAAGATAGCTAAATTATTTAAGAAAAAAGGTTATGAAACAATCTCAATAAGAATCTTAGAAAGCAAGGGTTTATCAAACAAATTCTTTGGTCAGGCCTTTGACAAAATTCTTTCTTTTAATCTTATTTTTCATAAAATAAACCTAAAAAATTTACCTCTTATTATTCTATCTTTATTAAAAAGATTTCCTTTTATCTTAAAAGCAGGGATTTCTATATTAAGATTAAAACCTTATATTATAGTTGCTAGAGCTCAGCCAAGTTGGCCTTGTAAATTAATTAAGATTCTTTTTAAAAAACATCCTATGATTTATTTTCCATATGATCTTCGTGCTGAAAGCGCTTCTGAAGAATATTTAGATAAAATAGAAACAAAAGGTTTTGAATTAAAAGCAGAAGAGTTTTGTTTTAAAAACTCAGAAGGAATTATGCATAAAGGAGACCCTGATGAATTAAAACCAATAAATCCAAAACCTCCACAAATACATTTTCCTCCTTATTGTTCTAAAGATTTTATTGTTCCAATAAACAAAAACAAATTATCTAAAAAAGATAAAAAAATACATATAGTTCATATAGACTCTGCAGGATTTGTAGATTCAGAAGTTTATACTACTTTTTTAAAATACATTAAAGCATTTATAAGAAATAAAATTCATATTCATTTATACACAAAACCAAATACTTCTTCAAAAGAAGAACTTCATGAAGGCTTAAAAAAAGTTTTTAGAGAGGCCTTTGATTCAAAATATTTTCATCTTCACTTACCTTTAGATGCTCAAGATTTAGCAAAAGAAATGTCAAAATATGATTTTGGATTATTTCATACAGGTTCTGAGAACATAAGTGATGCAGGGCTTAGATGCACAATAGGAAATAAGCTTTCTTCTTATCTTGAAGCAGGAATTCCATTTTTTTACACTAAAAAATTTGCATATGTAGACAAAATAATGAAATCATATGGACTTGCATTATATATTGAAAATGTTAAAGATATTAACAAAATTAAATACAATCCTTCTGCTTATAAAAAATTAGAAAAAAAAATTATTAAAGCAAGACAAGATTTTCTTATGGAAAAAAATTTTCCAAAATTAGAAAAATTCATTAAAAAAATAGTTGAAAAAAAGAAAAGGAGATGAAGACAATAGTCAATGAAATATAATAAGATGAAAACAATAAGCTTAAGAGAAATAGAAGAGTAAAACCTAAGATTACAGAAAAGAATAGCATCCTTATAAAGAGCAATAATATATATTTAATTAACATAAAGAATTTAAATGAAATAATTTCTATTGATTTATAAAAAGGATGTAAACTTATATCTGAATCTCTTAAAACTATTATTAATAGATACAAATACTAGTAACATATAAAATATTAAGAGAAAGCTACCGAGATTAAGCTTCACAAAAAAACTCAGATAATCTCTCTTGATTGAGCTTATAAAATATAGGTAATAAATAATATAAAAACAAAAAGATGGAGAAAATTTTAATAATAAAAACAGGGCATTCTGAGGTTTTAGAAAATGATCCTGTTTCAGAAAAACCAAGTTTTGGTGATATTTTAAGAACAACTCCTTTATTGCATTTATATAAAGAAGATTATGTAATTTGGTTGACAGATAAAGCTGCCTTTCCTTTATTAAAAGGAAACCCTTATATTAATGAATTATTATCTTTAAATTTTAAAAATGCAGTTAGATTAATAAATGAAAAAGATATAGATACAGTAATAAATCTAGAAAAAAGTTATGATATTTGCAAATTAGTTAATCAAATCAATGCTTGGAAAAAATATGGATTTAGATTTGATGAAAAAACTAATTCTGCAAAAGCTTATGATAGAGCTTTTGAAATCTTAAGTGTTAGTGCAGATATAGATGTTCAAAGAAAAAATCAAAAAACAATGCAAGAGCTTTTATTTGAAATAGTTGGTGAAAAATGGAGAGATGAAGAATATGTTTTAGGATATGAACCAAAATCAGAAGTAAAATATGATATTGGCTTAAATGTATTTGCTGGTTCAAAATGGCCAATAAAAATGTGGCCAATGAATAATTGGGATATTTTAGAAAAAGAATTATTAAAAAACAATTTAAAAATAACAAGACAAGATAAACAACCAAAAGAAATTTTATCTAATCTTTACTCTTATATGGATTGGATAAATTCTTGCAAAATAGTTATAAGTAATGATAGTTTAGGAATGCATTTAGCAATTGCCTTAAAAAAGAAGGTTCTTGGTTTATTTGGTCCTACAGCACATAAGGAAGTTCATTTTTATTCTAGAGGAAAGGCAATTTTACCCCAAGAAATTTTTTCTTGTTATCCTTGTTTTAAAACACATTGTATAAGAAACTATAATTGTATGAAAAATATTTCTCCTGAAAAGGTTTATAAGGAAGTAGCAGAAATGATAGGTAACAATAAATTTTTTTATTAAAAAGGATTTTTCCCTTCTATGTTTTTTTGGATAAACCAAAAATAAAATCAAAAATTCAGATAATAAATATTAAATAAAGTAAGGAATATGATATGAGCAAATTTTTTAAATTAAAAGATTCATATAGCAACAAAGAACATCAAAAATCCAAATATAAAATAATCGCTAAATAACCTAAAAAAGTTTCTTTATCAATGTTGACAATTTTAAAAAGGCCTCTAATAAATTTTTTCTGTAATTTATTTTAACTAATTCTCTTTGAAAATTCCAAATCCGCGTCTAGTTTTTTTCTCCAATCATTTAATTCCTTAGGAGTAATCTTACAAATTTTACAAAGCTTTTTTATTTTTGATTTACTTTTAAAATTAATTCTATCCCACTCAAACGCCCTTAAAATCTGTAATTCAGTTGGGGTAAATTCATTAGTAATTATATTCCCAACCCCATAACTATAAAATCTAAATCTTCATTTTTCATCATTAAATCAGGTGTAACAGTCGCATGTGCACCCCCAGCAATAGTAATTGTTTTAGGATAAGCTTTTTTAGCTATTGAAATAGTTTTATCATAACTATCTGCATGAGTAAAAGCCCGGCAACTTATTCCAAACACATCGGGTTTATATTCGGAGACTTTTTTAAAGATTTGCTCTATTGATAAATTGTTTATATTCGCATCCAATATTTCAACTTCATATTTATCCTTTAACACTGCAGTTAAAAGTCCAATTGCATAGGGAAATACATTCATCTTTTTGTTGCCCCACAACCAGTGTTTGGCATACACAACATTATTTTTTTTATTTGTTTTTTCATTATGTTTAATTGACACAGATATTCACACTTTTAAGTATGAGAAGATGTCACTTTATAAATCTCCTTAATAATCTAATTTTTACTTTTTATAAATTATTATGTCATGATTAATTTATTATTTAAATATATAGTAACAAAGATACTATTAAAAAATTATCAAGTAAAATTTAAATCTTTTGAAAGAAATGTTTGTAAGGAGATTAATATCTATAGACAAGAATCAAAAAAACTCCTATTCTACCTCAATAATCTTTATAAATGATATTTAATAACTTTTAAAATGATACAGCAAAAATATGGTGGATTAAAAATAATTTGGCATCCTGAAAAACTAATGGCTATTAAAGATGGAATTGTAACTGCTCCACTTTGTGTTAGAATAAAACCAACAAATATGTGTGACCATAAGTGTTTTTATTGTTCTTATGATCCAGATGCAGAATCTGTAAATATTCTTTCAGAAAATTTTAAAAGAACTGATGAAATTCCATATGAAAAAATGATGGAAATTTTAGATGATTTTAAAGATATTGGAGTAAAATGTATAACTTTTTCAGGAGGAGGGGAACCTTTAATCTATCCCCATATTACTTCTGCATTTAAAAAAATAGTTGAACATGGAATTGGATTATCTATTATTACTAATGGACAAAAATTAAATGGAGAAAGAGCAGAATATTTAAGAAATGCAGATTGGGTAAGAATTTCTTTAGATGCATGCAAACCAGAAACTTTTTCTAAAAGCAGAGACCGTCCTAAAGAATGGTTTGATGAATTAATTAATAACATTAGAGAATTTGCAAAAATAAAAAGTCCGGATTGTGAATTAGGCATTAATTTTGTTGTTCATCACTTAAATAAAGATGAAGTTTATGAATCAGCTAAATTTTTTAAAGAGTTAGGAGTAAATCATATTAAATTTACTCCAAGATGGATTGATAAAGAAGGAGAATGGCTAAAATATCATGAACCTTTTAAAGAATATGTAATCGACCAAATTAAAAGAGCAAAACAAGAATTAGTTGGAGATGGGTTTGATATTTTTGATACATATGAAAATGATTTTAAGTTAACAGGAGTTCCAGAAAGAACTTATTGCAATTGCCCTATTATGCAGATTGTTCCAGTTATAGGAGCAGATTCTGTTATCTATTTTTGTCATGATAAAACATATACTCAAAAAGGAGCTCTTGGCTCATTAAAAGAGCAGTCTTTTAAGGATTTATGGTTTAGTGAAAAAGCACAAGAAAAATTCAAAAATTTTAATCCTAAAATAGAATGTCAACAACACTGCACTTATGATGCAAGAAATATTCTAATAACAGATGCTATTAAAAATTATGGCAAGCATCTAAGTTATATTTGATGATTTTATTAAAATTCAACAAATATTAGTATCTTATAAAACTTTAACTACATAAAAAGAAGATCAAACTTAACAAAGAGAACCTAAATTATATAGCTTGATTGAACTGATAAGATATAGAAAAAAATTCATCTTCAAAGATTTATAAAGATACCAGAAAATTAATCAAACCAAAAATGCAAAAATTAATTGGAAAATCATCTTATAAAAGAGATACTTGCAGAGCCTGTGGTAGTTCTAATTTAGATTTAGTTTTTTATCATGAAGCAACCCCGTTAGGAGAAGAATATATTTCAGAAAAAAAAACCCAAGAACATTATCCTGTAGATGTTTTCATATGTAATAATTGTAATTTATTGCAATTAAGAGAAGTTGTTAATCCTGAAATTTTATATAAAGATTATTTTTATGTAACTTCTCTTTCTCTTGGTTTAGTTAAACATTTTGAAGATTATGCAGAAAGCTTATTAAAAAAAATTCCTATACCTGAAAATAGTCTTATTGTAGATATAGGAAGCAATGATGGCGTTTTATTAAAAGCTTTTAAAGAGAAAAACATGAAAATATTAGGTGTAGACCCTGCAACAGAGATTGCAAGAAAAGCAACAGAACAAGGGCTTGAAACAATTCCTGATTTTTTCACACCAAAATTAGCATTAGAAATTAAAGAAAAATATGGGCAAGCTAAAATTATTACTGCAAACAATGTTTTAGCTAATGTTGACAATTTAAAGGAAATTATAGAAGCAGTTAAAATTTTAATGGCACCAGATGGTGTTTTTATAGTTGAAGCAGCTTCTTCTCTTGATATAATACAAAATACAATTATAGATAATATTTATCATGAACATCTTTCTTATTTTTCAGCAAAATCATTTCAGAATTTTTTTAATCTTTATGATTTAGAATTAATAGATATAGAAAGAACTCATATGAAAGGAGGTTCTTTGCGTGCTTTTGCTCAGTTTAAACAAGGCCCTTATAAAAAGTCAACTTCTGTAAATGAACTAATTGTTCTTGAAGAAAGTATGGGTTTATATGATAAAAACAGGATTCTTTTTAAAAACTTTAATAAAAGAGTAGCTGATGAAAGAGAAAGATTAATAAGAATCCTTAGTAAATTAAAATCTCAAGGAAAAACCATTGCAGGATTTGGAGCATCTGTTGGAGCAACAGTAATACTTTATAATTTAGGAATTGGTGAATTCATTGATTTTATATTTGATGATTACAAACCAAAACAATTTTTATTTAGCCCAGGGTTTAATATACCTACTTTTCCTTCTGAAAAGATTTATACAGATAAACCAGATTATATAGTTAATTTAGCTTGGAGATATGCAGAACCAATAATAAAAAAACATCAAAAATTTATAGAAAATGGAGGAAAATTTATCACTCCCTTCTCAAGGATTGGGGAATAAAAATATTGCAAATATTTCTTGGTGGAGAACTAAGTTTGGAGAAGAAGAGATACAAAAGATAAAAGAATCTTTTTTTAATGAAAATATTAGCATGGGTTCTGTAACAGAGGAGTTTGAAAAAAAGATTGCAGAGTCTTTAGATATGCCTTATACTTTAGTTACAACTAGTGGTAGTGTAGCTTTATTAATGGCATGTATTGTCTTAGGAATCACTAAAGAAGATGAGGTAATTGTTCCAAATAGAACCTGGATAGCAACAGCAAATGCCCCCTATCTTTTAGGAGCAAAAGTTATTTTAGTAGATTGTGAAAAAGACAGACCAATTATTGATGTGGATAAAATAGAAGAAAAAATAACTAAAAGAACAAAAGCAATTATTCCTGTTCATTTAAATGGAAGAAATGCAAATATAAAAAAAATAAATGAGATCGCTAAAAAATATGGATTATTTGTAATAGAAGATGCTTGTCAAGCAATATTTTCAAAAGATCAAGAGGATTTTCTTGGAACACAATCTGATATTGGTTGTTTTTCTTTAAATGTTACTAAACTAATTTCTTCTGGAGGTGGAGGAATACTTGTAACTAAAAGTAAAAAACTTTATGAAAAACTAAAATTAATTAGAAATAATGGGACAGGAAATGTTATGATTCCAGAATATAAAACTTTAGGGTGTAATTTTAAATTTACAGATATACAAGCATCTATGGGTCTTGTTCAGCTTTCTAAAAAACAAGAAAGAATATTTTATATTAAAGAGATATATAATAAATATAAACAAGCAATTCAATCTTTATCTTCTATAAAGTTAATTCCAGTAAATATTGAAAATCAAGAGCTTCCATTATATGTAGAAATATTATGCAAAGAACGCCAAAAATTAATAGATTTTCTTAAATCTAAAAATATTCATCCAAGGATTTCATCTCCAAATTTAGATTGTGCAGATTATTTAGAAAATTTTAATTATTTTCCAAATTCTAATTTATTTGCTGAACAAGGATTATTTTTACCCTGCGGACCTGCTCAACCTTTAGAAAACATTGACTATGTAATAAGTGTTTTAAAAGAGTTTGAGCAAGAATTAAAAAAACAAGTTAATGAAAATGAAAAAAAATAACTACCTTATGCTCTTTATTTTTAGTATTTTATGGATATTTCTCAATCTTTATATGATTATATGTTTTAGTCTTAATTTAGTGCCTGGGCAAAACTTTGAAACAAGATATCATATAGATTACCGGACTAGAGATATTAAAACTAGTAGTTATGAAATAACTTTTAAAAATAAGTTTGATGAATTATCATCTTGTATTGTTTTATTTTCTTGTATTTCTTCAATAGTTTATTTAGTTAATTTTCAGTTAGAATATATAAATAAGCTTAATTTTTTAAATGAGGAACAGAATATAAAAAAATGGTAATAGAAACACAGATTTCAGATGAAGAAAGAAAAAATGCATTAGTAATCGGAACTAGTTTAGAAATTGGAGAATGTTTAATTAAAAAAAATTATTTTTCTTTTGTTATCTCAAAAGGAGAATGGGATAATTCAAGATATTTAAAACATTATTCATGCGACATTACTAATCTAGAAAAAACAAAAGAAATTTTAAATGAGATAAAAAGTTTAGATTGTATAGTTTTTGCTCAAAGATATAGGGGAGAAGATTCTAGAAAGGAATATGAATTAATGGTTGAAATTCCTTGCATAATTATTGATTATTTAATTTCAACAGAAAAACTAAATAAAAACTGTTCTATAATCTTCATGGGTTCTGATGCTTCTTATACTATTACAAAACAAAACATAAACTATCATTTATCAAGGGCAGGAATAATTCAAATGGTTAAATATTATGCTAATAAATTAGCTAATACTTCTGCTAAAATTAGGGTTAATTGTATTAGTCCGTGTAAAATAAACAAAGGATATATTAATAGTGATTTTATTAATAAAATTCCTTTAAAAAGAATGTGTGAGAAAAAAGATATTTATAAAACTATTAATTTCCTAAATCAATGCGGATTTATTACAGGACAAAATATCATTTTAGATGGGGGCTCTTCTTTAAGTTTAAGATTATATGACAAGGGAGAATGGAAAAAGATTATATCATATGATAATCATACTTATAAATAAAATAATTTTAACAAAACAATGAGAAAATTTAATCTTCTTGAAAGTGCACCAAAACCAAATAGAAAAGTTGAAGAAGGGTGGAGAACAGAAGAAAATAGAATAATAGCAAAAAGATATGATAGAGAGTTTTTTGACGGAGATAGGGTAAATGGTTATGGAGGTTATTATTATGATGGAAGATGGAGGGCAGTTGTTAAGAAATTAATAGGAGAATATGGGCTTAATTCAAATAGTTCTGTTTTAGATATTGGTTGTGCAAAAGGATTTCTTTTATTTGATTTACAAGATATGATTCCTGGAATTAAAATATCAGGAATAGATGTTTCAGATTATGCAATAGCTAAGGCTATGGATGGATATGCAAATTATTTAATTAAACAAGGAGTTCCTCTTGAACAAGCAAAAATAAGAGAGCAAGAAGCCAAAGATAAAATCCTTCCATTTATGATTAAAGCAAGTTGTGATAATCTTCCTTATGCAGAGAATTCTTTTGATGTTGTTTTAAATATAAATACTGCTCATAATCTTCCAAAAGATAGGTGTGCTAAAGCAATTAAAGAAATGATTAGAGTGGGAAAAAACCCTAAACATATGTTTGTTCAGCTTGATTCTTATACTACAGAAGAAGAAAAACATAGAACAGAAGCATGGGTTATAACTGCTGAAACAATGATGTATACTCCTGAATGGATAAGATTTTTAGAAGAATTAGGTTATGATGGAGATTATTATTGGACGATTATTTGAAGTCTCAGTTTAAAACTCTTTACTAAATATATTAATTCTAGAATCTTATTATATCTTTAAGTGATGTTATGAATAGATTAAGCTTATTCTCTACATTTCTTCCTATACTTATAAGACCCTGGTTATTAGTTACTAGTTATTTTTCTGGAATTTCTATCCTCTTTAACATCTTCTCAGCATTTTTTAATCTTTCTTCAATTATATTTGTTGTATCTCCATGTGCAAATCTAATATGTTCTAATTGCTGTTTAGAAAGAATATTTAAACAAATAAGAACCCAGGTTATTGCAATTAATGGGCTTAATAATTGCAATCTTATTTTAAATTTATCAGAAAGATTTCTTTTTTCAAGATAATATTTAATAAAATAATCTTTTAAATCCTTATTCATATCCAAGGATTTAGCATGATGAATAAAATCAAGAATCTGTCTTGCTGGATCATCTCTTCCAAAATATTCAAAATCAAGAAATTTATATATCTCTTCTTCATCAACCAAAACATTATGAAAACCAAAATCAGCAGGAGTTAAAACCTGTTCAGAAATATCAAGAGATTTAGTTAAATCTAAGCCTTTTTCTTCAACTTGCTTAAAAAACCTTGTCTTTATTTCTCTAATTTTTGGCAAAACATTCTCATCTAAAAACTTTCTTGCCTTTTCCTCTATGTCTCCTTCTGGTTTAAAATCAATTATTTTACTTACTCTTTTATCAATAACATCAATATAATCTTGAAGACACAAACAAGCAGAACTTGCAGGTGAAAAAAACTCTTTATCATTATTATTTAAACTATGAAGTTTAACAAGAAAATCAACTAGATTAGAAATTTGTTCTTGTTTAATTTCTTTTAAATCTAAAACTCTTCCTTGTTCATAAGAATAAACTCCTATATTTTCTTGATTATCAAAAACAAGAGGTTTTGGAATTTGTTTAAGTCCTATACTCCATAAATAACTCAAAGCTTTAAACTCTGCTTTTCCCCTTTGCCAATCATCCATATGTATTTTAGAATATCTTTTTAATAATCTTTTTTTATTATTTAAAAAAATCACAAAAAGCTGATTATTTCCTTTATGATTTAATTTATTTACAGAAATTATTCTTTCATTAAAATATTTTTGAAATTCTTGAATATATTCTTCTTTAGTTTCTTGCATTTTTGTTTTTTGAATTTACTAATTTCAAATAAATTTCTGCAATTTTTAGATTTACTGGCAATTGCATAATTATAAATTTAAGTTCTAATGGAAGCCTTCTTTGTTCTAAGATTTTCATAATCTCTAGTTCTTGTTCTTTAATCTCTAAATCAGTATCTGCTTTAATTCTTATATCTGTTTTAGCAAGATTATCACAAATAAAAAAGATACCAAGTTCTGTTTTAACATCTTTATAATCTTCTATAATCTTATCACATAAATCTATTATATTTTCTTTTGAAAGATAATCAAGTCTAAGATTGTTATTTTCTTTTAAAATATCTCTAATTTGTTCTCCTAAAACATAATGAGTTTCTACACATCTTGCAATATAATCAATTTGATTTTTAGTTAAACCAAAAGAATTTAATAATTGATTTAAAAAATTTTCATAAATTAAATTCTTAGAAGCAAGCTCATGTTTTCTATTAGTTTTTGTGTTATTATGACAAATAATTTTTCCTAAATCATGAAGAATTATACTTATTTCAAAAAGTTTCCTCTTTTCTATATTATCAATTTTTTCAGATAAGATTTTGTTTATTAATTCTAATATTTCCCATTTTTCTAAAATAAGATTCATTTCATTTAGAAAAATCTCTCTAAGTTTTCTAGTGTGAGTTAATAATCCAAACTGATGCCATTTAATAACTCTTGGTTCTAAAAAATCAGGATTATTAATAAAAGGCTGAATATTATATTGTTCAGCTATTCTTTTAATTAATATTGTTAAATTCTTATCTAATATATCAGGAATATCTTGTATTTCCATCATTTTGACATTATCATAATAATCTTTATAAAGATTTTTATAATGTTTTGGAATAAAATAAACTCTTAATGTTTAATTAAACTAGTATCTTAATAAAATATTATGATATGAATATGAGATTATTAAATTATTAAATTATTAAATTATGTTATAAAAGATTAAGCTATTCAAACTAAACTTAAGCTACTCAAATAATTTCTCTTAATTAAGCTTATAAAATATAAATAAATTATCAAATTCTAAAAGGATAATCAAAACCCAATATATATTCCACCTTATTAGAAAAAAGGTTTTAGATTTAGCAGTTGAGACACAAGGGGGGCATTTAGGTGGAAGTTTTTCAGAAATAGAAATTTTATTAGCTTTATTTGATTCTGTTTTAAAAGATAAAGAAAACAAATTTATTTTAAGTAAAGGACATGCTTGTTATCCTTATTCTATTAAGAGAAAAAGGATTTAACCCAAAAATATCAGGACATCCAGATATAGACTTAGAAAATAATATTTCCTGCACAACAGGAAGTCTAGGTCATGGACTCCCAATTGGTGTTGGAATGGCTTTAGCAAGAAAATTCAAAAATCAACAAGGTAGAATCTTTGTTTTAATGGGAGATGGAGAATGTGAAGAAGGAACAACCTGGGAATCATTATTAATTGCATCACATCATAAATTAGATAATTTAATAATAATTATAGATTATAATAAATTACAAGCACTTCAAAAAATACAAGAAGTTTCTTCTTTAGATAATTTAAAAATAAAATTTGAATCTTTTGGATGTTATGTAACAGAAGTTGAAGGGCATGACATCTCAAATATAATTAATGCATTAGAAAAGCAAAATATAGAAAACCAAACATTAGACAAACCTTATGTAATTTTAGCACACACAATCAAAGGAAAAGGAATTTCATTTATGGAAAATGATCCTAAATGGCATGGAAGAAGACCTATTTTAGAAAGAGTTAAATCAGCTTATGGAGAATTAGAATAATTAACAAATAAATTATATCTATATCTTATAAAATATAACGAGATACAGAAGATAAGCTTAAGAAAAACTACTGAAATTAAGAGATAGAAGATGAGCTTAATCTACTCATAACATATCTTAAAATTTTATAGAGATTCCAAGGAAATTAAATATAAGAAACAAGATTTCAGAATAAATAAAAAAACAAAGCTAATAATATGTAAAACATAAAGATATACAATCAGATAACATAAGCCTTACAAATCAGATAATTAAACTTAAAATTTTATAGAGATATAAGTAAAAAATAATATAAAAATGAGAAAAGAATTTGGAAAACTTATTGTTGAATTAGCAGAAAAAGATGACAAAGTCATTCTAATAACAGGAGATATAGGTTATCAAATATTTGATGAATTTAGAGAAAAATTCCCAAATAGATTTTTTAATTTGGGTGTTTGTGAGCAAAGTATGATTAGTATAGCTTCTGGCATGGCTTTACAAGGCTTAAAACCATATGTTTATACTATTACTCCTTTTTTAATAGAACGCCCATTTGAACAAATTAAATTAGATATTAATCAACAAAATGTTAATGTTAAGTTAATAGGTTATGCAGATTATCCTAATCAAGGCCCAACACATGCAGAATTAGACGCAGAAAAATTAATGAGTTTATTTAAAAATATTAAATCTTATTTTCCTAAAAATTCAGAAGAAACAAGAAAATTTGTTTTAGAAGAATATGAAAAAGAAACACCAAGTTTTATTAGTTTAAAAAAAGATAAATCTGTAAAATCAAAAGTAGAACCAACAAATGTAGATGCTCATAAATTAATGTATCATCCAGAAAGAGTTGGCAAATGGAGACAAACAGGAGATTGTTTTCCAGTTTATATTGAAATAGGCCCTACTAATTCTTGTAATCATAAGTGTATATTTTGTGCATTAGATTTTTTAACTAATAAAGGAGAATTTATTGACACAAAACTTATGACATCAACTTTAAAAGAGATGGGAGAAAAGGGTGTTAAATCTATAATGTTTGCAGGAGAAGGAGAACCTCTTGCACATCCAGATATTGGATTATTTGTTGAAACAGCAAAACAATCTGGAATAGATATTTCTATTACAACAAACGGAGTATTATTTAATAAAGAAAAAGCAGAGCAATTTCTACATCATTTATCATGGATAAGATTTAGTGTTGATGCAGGAACTTCTGAAACTTATAATAAAATACATAGGGGAGGAGAAAATGATTTTGATAAAGTTATAGAAAATATAAAAAATGCAGTTGAAATTAAAAAAGCTAAAAACTTAAACACAGTAATTGGGATTCAGTTTTTAATGATTCCAGATAATATAGATGATGTACTTAAACTTGCTCAAATAGCAAAAGATATTGGAGCAGATAACTTACAAATCAAACCTTATTCTCAGCATCCAAAAAGCGAAAACAAATTTGTAATAAATTATAAAGATTATGCTCATTTAGAAAAAGATCTTGAGAAATTTAATTCACCTGATTTTAAAATTCTTTTTAGAAAACAAACAATGAAAAGAGTTGAACAAGGAATTAATTATTCTGAATGTCATGGACTTCCATTTTTTGCTTTAATAGATGCAAAAGGAAATATAATCCCTTGTAATTTGTTTTATGATATTCCAGAATTTACTTATGGAAATTTATATGAAAACTCTTTTTCTCAAATATGGAAAAGTGAAAAAAGACAACAAGTTTTAGAAAAAATAAGACAAAAAGGAATTGAACATTGCAGACATGCTTGTAGATTAGATGTTATTAATAGATATTTAGAAAGACTAAAAAACCCACAATTACATGATAATTTTGTTTAGATATATACATTCGATAAGGATTATATTTAAAAATAGAAATTTTCTAAAATAATAATGAATAAAAAAGACTTGCAAAGATATAGTTCTGGTTTATTAGATTTTCATAATCATTCAACTTATTCTGATGGAGGAGATACTCCAACCAAGCTTGTAAAAAGAGCCAGGGAACAAGGCGTTACTGCACTGGCTTTAACAGATCATCATTGTGATAAAGGATTGTCTGAATTTATAGATGCTTGTAAAGCTAATGATATTTTTGCAATACCTTATGGTATTGAAATAAGTGCTGAGCTTCCTAATGAAGTTTTAACACCTCAAGATATGTCTTCACCTGATTTAATTATTCTTGGAAAAAATCCAAATAAAAACCCTTTAAAAGGATATCAAGAAATATATTTTAATGATTTAGAAAAAAGACATTTACCTGAAGTATTAAATGGATTAAAAAGTGTTGGTTTTGAAATCCCAAGTGTAGACCTAAAAGAGCAATGTGCTTCTTTTCATTGTCCTCCAGATATACTTCATGATTTTATTAAGTATAGAAATAATATAAAAGTTTTAAAAGATTATGTTAAAACAAAAGATCCAAGTGCAAAGGATAAAGATATTGAAGAAAAACCAATAAGATTTGCTAATAGATGGTTATATGCTGTGGGTATGCCAGCTTATACTACTAGATTAAAGGGATTTAGTGTTGGTGATGCCATAAAATTAGCTGATGATATGAATTGTAAATTATTTATTGCACATCCTGGAGGAGATTATGGATCTTTAACTGATTCTATGCTAGATTGTTTTATTAAGAAAAACATTCATGGTATTGAAATAAGAAGTTATTTTAACAGCCCTGAACAAAATGCTAAATTTGATGGATTAGCTAAAAAACATAATTTAATAAGATCTGGGGGTTCTGATTGTCATGGAGATAAAGGGCCTTTTAAAATAGGAATGTATGATCGTCCACAAAACCAACTTCCAAAAGAAGTTTTAGAAGAACTTGTGGATAGATTGCCTTAATTAACCATATTCTCTAAAACATATATCTTTCCTACAATAGTTTTTTTAAAGGTTTTTTTATAATCTCTTATATCTAAAATGAGGCCAATTATAATTCCAGAAAATTACAAATATATAGCAACATTTCTAAGTATGAGATGTAATCTTAATTGCAGTTTTTGTTTAAATTCCTTAGACAAAAGTAAGGAATTTAATAGATTAAAATTTAAAGAATTAATAGGAGAACAATGGGTAGAAGCTTTAAATAGAATTCAATCTCGTCCAGAAGTTCCAATAACTTTTTCAGGAGGAGAACCTTTTTTACATCCTGATTTTATTTATATTATTAATAATTTAAAAAAAGACCTTAATATTGATATTTTAACAAATCTTTCTTATTTAAATGCTGTTGAGAAATTCTTAGAGCAAATAGATCCAAATAGAATCAAAAGAAATGCTCCTTATGCATCTATAAGAGTTTCTTATCATCCAGAACAAATGGGGGATGGAGAAAAACTTATTGAAACAGTTAAAAAATTAAAAGATAAAGGATTTAGTATTGGAATCTGGGCTGTTCAATATCCAAGTCAACAGCAATTACAAGCAATAACTCAGATGCAGTTTAGATGCAGAGATGCTGATATTGATTTTAGATTAAAGGATTTTACAGGAACATATAAAGAAGAATTATATGGAGATTATTCTAAATATCCAGATTCAGTAATGCAAGAAAAAACAAAATATTGTTTATGCAAGATTCCAGAATTAATAATTGGACCTAATGGAAATGTTTACAAATGTCATAAGAATTTATATGAAGAAGAATTCCCAATTGGAAATCTTTTAGATCCTAATTTTGAATTAAAAGAGGAATTTAGAATTTGCAATAAATACGGACAATGTCATCCTTGTGATGTAAAACTTAAAACAAATTATAAACAAGAATTAGGAAAGACTTCTGCTGAAATTAAAGATATTGAGGATAGTTCAGAGCCCAAAATTGTGGTTTAAATAAACAATCTAAAAAATTATCTTAACTTACTCAGATAATCACTCTTAAAGATATATAAAAATATTAAAAAATAGTATTAGTATCTTAGCAAAATATAATACTACACATAAGAAGAGATTAAGCTATTCATAACAATTAAGAGACAAAAGATAAACTTAAGCTAATCATAACATAACTTAATGAACCGAAGAACTTATTATTATGTACTAAGATACTAAATAAAAATAATATTATAAATAAACATCCTATAAAATATAAAGATATGCAGATTAAAAGCTTAAGCTATTCAGATAATTTCACTTAATTATTCATAGAGATATTAGAATAAAAAATATTACAACAAAATGAAAATTGCGCACATCAACATGTTTTATCTACCAACTGTTGGAGGAATAACACAAGTAATGAATGAACTTGCACAAAGACAAGTAAAACAAGGACATGAAGTTCATGTTTTTTGTTGTGATTCAGACAAACATCAAAGATTAAAAATAAAACAAGAAAAAATACAAGGAGTTCATATTCATAGATTTCCTTACTGGTTTAGATTATCTATGAGCACTTTTATTTGGCCCTCTTTACTTTGGAGATTTAAAGGAGATTTTGATATTATTCACACTCATGCATCAGGGCATCTTTATATTTTGTTTGCAGGAATTATCTCAAAACTCAAAAAATCCAAACACATACATACTACTCATTGTCCATGGACAGGAACAGAATTCAGACCTCTTGTTCTAAGACCTTTTTTATTTTTAAATGATTTAATTTTTAATAAATTATCATTTAAATTAATCGATAGAATAATTGCAATAACTCCTTGGGAATTAAATATTCTTAATAAATACGTAAAAGATAAAAACAAAATAAAAGTTATTCCAAATGGAACAGATAGGATTCTTTATAAAAAAGTTGAAAAAAACAAGTTTAAAAAACAAAACAAGATAAAAGAAAAAAAATTAGTTTTGTTTTTTGGAAGATTAAACCCAACAAAAGGGCCTGAAAAATTAGCGCTTGCTGCTATTAATATAACAAAAAAAAGAAAAGACATTGCTTTTGTTTGGATTGGACCAGATGAAGGAAAAGCAAAAGAAGTTAAAAGATTAATCAAACCTTACAAAAATATGAAATACTTAGGAAAGATTCATGGTAAAGATAAAATAGCAGAAATGTATCAAGCAGCAGATGTTTATGTTTTACCAAGTTATAGGGAAGGGCTTCCATTAACATTATTTGAAGCAATGGCTTCAAAACTTCCGATTGT
This sequence comes from Candidatus Pacearchaeota archaeon, assembly GCA_017609795.1. Lineage (GTDB taxonomy): Archaea > Nanobdellota > Nanobdellia > Pacearchaeales > GW2011-AR1 > ARS1285. The sequence continues at coordinate 29,678 of JAFCDH010000011.1, forward strand.
TGCATCTCCGGTTAATGGGGTTCCTTATGAAATAAAAGAATCAGAAAATGGACTTTTTGCAGATTATGGAGATATAATCACACTTGAAAAAAACATTTTAAAAATATTAAACAATTCAAAATTAGCAAAAAAAATCTCTAAAAACAACTTTAAAAAAGCACAAGATTATACTTGGAATATTATTAATGATAGATATGTAAAAGAGTATGAGGGGTTATTAAAATCTAAATAAAAAATAAAACAAATAAAAATGAAATTTTTATTTATAAACAAACCATTTAAATTAGAACCTTTAGGCATAATGTATATTGTTTCTGCAATTAAACAAAAAGGACATAAAGCAGATTTAGTATTAACTTCTGAAAATCTAGAAGAAAAAATTCAAAATTATTCTCCTGATTTTGTATTATACAGCATAATGACAGGAGACCAAGATTTTTATAGTAATATAAATAAAAAATTAGAACAAAATAATGATTTCTTCTCTATTGCTGGAGGGCCTCACCCAACTTTTTTTCCAGAAATGTTAGAAAAATCAAGCTTTGATGCAATTTGTCGAGGTGAAGGAGAAAGAGCAATTCAACAATTTTTAGAAAATCCAAAATCTAAAAATCTTAAAAATTTTTGGTTTAAGGATAATGGAAGAATAATAAAAAATCAAGTCCAACCTCTTATTGAAAATATAGATTTCCTCTTATTCCCAAACAGAGATATTGTTTTTAAATATCAAAATATAAAAGAGGGTCCAATAAAACATTTTATTGCTTCAAGAGGGTGTCCTTTTGATTGTAATTATTGTTTTAATAAATCTTTTTCAGAGTTATATAAGGGAAAAGGAAAAAGAGTAAGATTTCGTTCTGTTAATAATTTGTTAGAAGAAGTCAAAAAAGTTGTTAATTCTTCACCAACAAGAATGATTTATTTCCAAGATGATACATTTATAATAAAGCCAGATTGGGTAAAAGAATTTTCAGAAAAATATAAAGAAAAAATAAACCTCCCTTTTCACTGCCATATAAGAGCTAATTTGGCTAAGGAAGAGATTGTAAAAAATTTGAGCTTTGCAGGATGTCAAGGAGTAAATATAGGGGCAGAATCTGGAAATGATAGAGTGAAAAAAGAAGTTCTAAATAGAAATGTATCAAATGAGCAAATTTACGATGCCTTAAGTTTGTTAAAAAAATATAATATAAAAACAATGACACATAATATTTTAGGATTACCTTTTACTTCTCTTGAAAATGATTTTGAAACACTTGAATTAAATATAAAATGTCAACCAGATTATGCTTGGGCATCTATTTTTCAACCATATCCAAAAACAGAATTAGGAGAAAGATGTCTAAAAGAAGGAGTTTATACAGGAGATTTTTCAGATATTAATCATTTTTTTGATACAAGTCCTCTTAATATTTCTCATAAAAATGAAGTTGCTAATTTACAAAAATTATTTGCAATTGCAGTGAAACATCCAGGATTATATTATTCTGGATTACTTAAAAAATTAATTGAATTACCTTATGAGACTACAAGGGAAAAACTAACTGAATTTTATAAAAATTTTAGAGATAAAGCAAATAAGATTTTATATAATGGGCTGTTGTAGAACTAAGATGGAAAAACAAAATTTAAAGATAACTTTATTGATTTTAGCATATAAAGAACTAAGGATTAGTAAGGCAATAGAAGCTGCATTAAACCAAAAAACAAATCTGGATTATGATATAATAATCAGTGCTCCAGATAAAAAAACTCTTGAGATAGCTAAAAAATATTCTAAAAA
>JAFCDH010000012.1 GCA_017609795.1 Candidatus Pacearchaeota archaeon
AAATATTTAAATACTTTTGTCTATTGAATATTATAGTTGGGTATCAATCGATTGCAAAGTTTAACCATTCTGTTCGAACTCTTTTTATTCTGGAATCTCTATAAATCTTTAAGCTACATATCTCTATTCTTTAAAGCTTAATCTCAGTAGAGCATCTCATTATATTTCATAACATTCCAATATTTTTTACAACTAATCACCAAACCCTCAGATTTAATATTAATTCATGAATAGTTCCAGAATCATCTATAACTCTAAATGGAAAATCTTTAGATTCTACATTAACTCCAACAGGAGCTGTTTTTGAGACACTTAATTCACTTATTTCTCCCCCTCCAATATCTTTAAAATTAAATGAAAAATCATCATTTATATTTAATGAAGATTTTAATGAATTATAATCTGTTTCATAATTTTGTTTTAATAAAGCAATTTTATTCCAAACAATCATTTTTTCTTTTGAATAAACTCCTAAAGTATAAGTATCAAACTGGCAAGTTTTACCTCCAACACTAAACTCATCTGAAAAATAAAGATTGCATTTTACAGGATTAGAAGTTTCTTGCACTTCTATAAAATTATTTCCATATTCTAATGGAAGATTATAATTTCCAGAACCTGTCTCACCTATAACAGACATTTTTCCAATTTCAGAAATCATATTTTTAATAATAATCTCTTGAATATTATTAATAACAGAAGTTTTCCCACTTGTTTTTGCAAAAGGATTTAAAAATATAAAAATAAATATTAATGCTCCAACAAATATTACAAATGAAAGCATAATTTCTACATGTGCTTGAGAGCGTTTTGACTTTGACAAAATGTTCTTTCTAATAACAAAGTCAAAGTGCGAGTTTACCTGCTTATTTTCTCTTTTCACCATTTTTATTAAATTTTATACGCTAGAGGTGGGAATCGAACCCACAAACCCCGAAGGGCATCTTGTATCAGAAGATTGCAATAGCCATTCTGCCATCCCAGCGCAACCCTCTAAATCAACTGAAATATTTAAATACTTTTATTATTTATAATTATTATAATCTTGTATTAGTAGGTTGGGTTTAGCCATTCTGTTCGAACCCTTTTTATTTTTTAATATTATTTATTCTCACAATCTTATTAAAGCTTTTAAGTTGTGTTCTTCTGTTTTCAAAGCTTCTTATAAATATCTTATTCTAATCATCTCAATCTCATAATCTCCCTTAAGATTTTAGTTTATTATATTTTCATAAGATATTGATATTATTTATATTTATCATCAACCGCCAATAAACAATTTAGCTCCAGTACTAATTAATATAGCTAATAATATTAAGATAAATGAATGTTTTAAACCTGCCCTAATTTTCCCTTCAGATAGTTTTCCAATTACAAGTCCTGCAAAAAATCCTTGCACAATTAAGAGCCAAAGAAAAGGTCTTGCTAATTGTTCAGGAGTTGCTACCTCTCCTCCTTGTCCTAACATTCCTCCAAAAGTCCCCCCATAATCTCCTGCTTCTGCTTCTCCAAATGTTTCTCCTAATCCAGAAGCAATAGGTAGAATTTTAAATTGCATAACCAACATAATTATAATAAAAATAAGAAAAATAATATATCCTTGAACAATCAAATTATACATGGCAGCTTTTCTTTCTTTTCTTAATTTTTCAATTTGAGCAACAGATTTTGCAACAGAATCTAAAACATCTTCTATTCTTCCCCCTGCTTTTTCAGATTCACTAATAATAGTTACTGCACGAGTTATTGTCTGGCTTTTAATATCTCTTGCAAAAGTTTCAAGAGCAGTTTTAACAGGGATTCCTAATGAAATTTGATTTGCAAGTTTTTGAATATAAGGATTTAAACTTCCATAATCTTTTGTTCTAATATTTAAAATACTCCTACTTATTGGAGTTCCTGCTTTAACACTTTCAACTAAATTTCTTGAAAATTCTAAAAACATCTCTTCTTTATTTCTTGCTGCACTAGATTCTACAATTAAAGAAACAAAAAAAGGCAAACCTGCTATAACAAAAGCAATTCCTAAAAGAAAATAAAAAACATCTGTTCCTCTAAGAAAAATCAAAGATAAAATAATTATAAACAATGCTACAATTACCCCAATTATTTGAGGTTTATTTATTTTAAATCCTAAAATCTTTTTTTGTTTTTTTATCATTTTTTGTTTCCTTTTTTTATCTATTTTATTTATCTATATCTCACTAAACTTTTAAGCTATTCATAACTTAGTTTACTTTCATCATCCCCCTCATTATTCTTATTAAGATTATAGTATTATTTAACCTCATCATCTTCATCTCGTCCTACACTTATAAGATTTAGATATTTTTTATTTATTTAGCTTAATCTCTTCCATCCTTCTTAATCTCATCATCCATATCATTATATTTTTTAACATTCCAGTATTTATTAGTTATTTAGTTTATTTATTCCTCTATCATATCACTGGTTGTTTTAATTTTAAAAACACAAGGAAAATCAAATTCAATAAACTTATCATTAATATTATTAAAAAACTTAAAATTTCAGTACTTAAACCCATAAATGTAGTTAATGTTCCTGTGCTTCCCATAATTACAAATAACATTAATAATATCATTGGGGCGGCAATAGCAACACTAATATAAATATCCATAAAAGTTTCAGAAGATTTAGTGTACTTTTCCCTGCCTAATCTATAATCAAATAATAAAGTATCTGCATGTTTATCTAAAAATACATGCAAACTTCCTCCAGAAGACATAGTTGTTGCAAAACCATTTAATAATTCTTTTAATTTAGCAGAAGGACAAGAATTTGCTGTTTTTTGCAAAGCAGTTATAAGGTCTAAACCATGAAAATTAACTAAATTCATTAGCTTTCTAAATTCTATGTTAGAATATTTATACTCTTTACTTTTTAAAATAATTTTAAATATACTTAAAGGCTCAATTCCTGAAGTAGCTATAGCAGACATATGAATTGTGACAAAAGGAAGTTCTTGTTCAATTTTTGAGCCTAAGTTTTTACCTTCACTTAAAGGATAAAAATACATAAATAATCCACTTAATGCAGGAATAACTAAAACAACCCAAAAAACTTTAAAAAATCTAACTAAGATATTTTCTTTAGCAAGCTCTAAAAAAGGAAAGGCTAAACCTACTTTAAAAAATAATAATAAAATAAATAAAAACAAGCTTGCAATAAAACTAATTAATATTGTAAAAAATATCATAGACACATAAGTACCTACGACAAATGGAGAATTCATTTTTCTAAGATTTTTATTTAAAGGTTTAAAATGTCCTTTTGCAATGAATTTATTTGAAAAATCTCTAAAAAACCGATTAGATAATTTAGCATAAAAATTTGGTTTGCCAAATGTTGAAATTGGTTTTTCAACTGCGTATTTTTTCTTAAGATGACCTATAGAAAGATTACTTCTGCTTAAATTTTCTAAAAAAACCAGTCTATCTTTATCATTAATTGTAAGAGAAATTTTTTCTTCTTCTGGTTTTGGTTTGTATTTCACTTGAATAAGCTTTTTCTGAGGAGTTGTAGAAGGGGTCTTGGCTTTAACAGGTTCTCCCTTTTGCCCTGTATCAAGTTTTTTATAAAATCCAATACTTTCAACTAATTGAGGAATAGAATTATTAAGTATTTTTAATTGTGCTGTAAGTGAATTAATAGCATTATTTAATAAAGATTTTTCTCTAGTATTTATTGAGATTTCTCCTCCAGTTTCTAAATTCTTTATCATATCTAACTGGTTTGTAAAAACATACATTTCTCTAACTATCTCTTTTATCTGTTTCAAATTTTGTTTTAGTGATTCATATGGCATTTTTCAATTTAGTATTATTCCTATTTTATTTGAATTGGGAAATGGCATCGGCATTTTTCAATTTTTATCTTCTTCTAATTTATTTTATTTATTTGCAATTCCCTCCTTCCCAAACATTAAAGAAATTTTAGCTTGCGCATCTAAAATTTCTTTTTTAATCTTATTAAACTCCTCCGCGTCGTTATCAGCATAAGCTTTGTCTAATTTTTCTGTAGCTAAATCCATATTATCTACTAATTCTGCTATGCTTTTTAGTTGTTCTAAATCTAACATTTTTTTATTAAGATTCTAGTATTAATTTATTTCCTCTTACCCTCCCTTTCTAATTTTTCTAAAACAGCAATATTAATAAATTGTTTAACATTAGAATACTTAATCTTCATATATCTAGTTTTAACAAATCTTTTCACTTTTTTCAGTAATTCTTCATCTATTTTTACTACATCAGTCATGGTTACTCTTAGTAACTTTAAGTAACCAGTATTTATAAATGTAATGGTAAAAAGAATTATTTCACCTGATTATTATAAATAGCTCTTATTTCATCTTCAGAAAGAGCTTTATCAAATATCATAACATTATCCATAGAGCCATCAAAAGGTTCAATTAGACCTGGACGAGCACCAATAGTTAAATCTGTATTATCATTAAGATTTCCAGTAGGGTCAGCTCTTCTATTAATCTCCATAGTGTCTAAATAAAGTATTATTTCTCCAAGTGTTGTATCTCTTACTACTGTAACAAAATGCCAATTTCCAATAACTGCTGTTCCTCCAGATGAAGCATCAGCTTGAACTGTCCCATCCCCTATATTAAAGAAAACTGAGCTATCACTTAACATAAAATAATAACCATTTATTGGAGAGTCTGTTGGATGAACTTTATAAATAAACCTTTGTATTCCTGAAACTATATTTGGTTTTATCCATGCAGATATTGCAAAATCTCCAGAATCAGGATTTAAATTAGAATTGTGAAGAACACTAACATAATCACCATCACCATCTAAAATCAATTCTCCATTATCAAAATAAGCATCTCCATTTAATACTCCATTATTATTACTAACACTATCTTGTGCAGTTGTTCCAGAAGTTTCATCAAACTTCCACCAGCTAATTAAATTAGATGCAGAATCTACATTATCTTCAGAAGGATTATCTTCAACAACTTCCATTCCAGTATTTGAACCAAAAACAGGAACAACACTTATTTTTTTAGCTTTAAAATCAATATCAGTTGCATTAAAATTATAGATTTTAGTTTCCAATTTTCCTGGAAGATTGTCTGTTTTTTCTATAATCTCTGTTTCTCCATTTGGTTTTTCAAAAATAAAGTTTAAACCAGTCATTTCATCATCCCCAGAAACCTTTTTAACTTTAACTTCCGCTCCTCCTGTAATCAATAATTTAGCTTCTTTAATTTCAAGTCGTGTTGTAAATGTAGAAGTGCCTATATTTTCACTTCCTTTTTTAACTGTTGATCTAACAACACCCCAAACAATAACAACAGCAGCAAGAACTAATAATATAATCAAGACTGTTGTGATTACCCCTGCTTGTGAGCATTTAGAGTTAAGTAAATTATTTCTTTTAAACAAAAACTCTGAACGCGAGTTTGATTTTTTATCTCTCATTTTTTTTGGAATCTTTATAAAACTCTAAATTAGTATTTATCTCAAATCCCAAAAGCAGTTAAAACTGCAGAAGGATTTTTATGATATTCATTAATTATTTTTTGAGTTTGAGTAAAATTAAACATTCTTCTTTTTTGTAATTCATATAAAAGACGAGCACGAGAATCAAATTCTTTATATAATTGTTCTATATTTAATCCATATTTTCTAGCAATCTTTGCAAAAGTTTTAATATCTCTTTTAAAATAAAAAACATTATCTTTTGCATTCCAAACAAAAGGGGTATTAGTTAAAGCAATTCCATTATTATTAACATTAACTATTTCTACAACTTCTCTTAATTTTCTTGTAGCTTGTTTATTAACAATTGCATGAGTCATTATTGCAACACAATCTAAAGTATTTAATAAAGAAGGAGATAATTCTATTGGAGGGGTTTCTAATCTTTTAATAAGTGTATCAACAGAATCTGCATGAATAGTGCTTATTGAAGAATGTCCAGAAGCCATTCCCTGAAACAATACAAATGCTTCTTTTCCTCTTACTTCTCCAACAATAACATAATCTGGATTTTGTCTAAAAGAGTTTTTTAATAAGCTAAACAAATCTATTTCTCCTGTTTTTCCTTGACTTAAAGCAGTTCTTGCAACACTTGGAAGCCAGTTTTCACGAGGAATATTTAGCTCGCGCGTGTCCTCAATACTTACAACTCTTGCTTCTGGGGGGATAAAAAATGCAAGAGCATTAAGCAAAGTTGTTTTTCCAGAGGCAGTTCCTCCTGAAATTAAAATATTTGTTTTATAATCTAATAAAATCCAGAAAAATGCAAGCATCTCAGGACTTAATGTGCCCATATTCAACAATTGAATTGGAGTCCAAGGAATTTTTGTAAATTTTCTTATAGTAAATGTAGGTCCTCTGCTTGTAATATCTTTTGTATAACTTGCATTAACTCTTGAACCATCAGGCAAAGCTCCATCTAATAAAGGATTTGCATAGGAAACATATTTACCACATCTTTGTGCAAGTTTTTCAACAAAACTAGAAAGCTTATCCACTGACTTGTAAATTATATTTGTTTTCATATTTCTATAAATTCTATGGACAATATATACAGGAGTATTAATCCCATTACATTCTATATCCTCAATAAAGAAATCTTTCATTAAAGGCTCAATCTCATTTAATCCAACAAAATCTCTAAACAGATAATAAAACATTTTTTTATAAGTTGGCCCACTTATCTTTAAATCAAGTTCTTCTATTAACAATCTTGTTGTTCTATCTATATACTCAATTCTTGATTCTTTAGTTTTCTGAACTAAAACATTAATATTAATCATCTCTCCAAGACTTATTTCTAAACTATTTAACAAACTTTTTTCTTTTTGTGTTAAAATCGGTTCTTCAAGCTCATAAATAAGTTCTCCAATTTTTCTATTCCAATAAATATGAACACTTACATATGGTGGAATAAGTGCATATCTAATATTAATTTTTGTTTTATCTGCGATTTTTGGAAGCGCAGGTATACTTGGATTTAAATTAATTTGTATTTGTTGCATTTTCTCTTTTTTCCACCTTTTTCAATATCGCTACAAGCTCAATCAAGAGATATTATCTAAGTTTTCAGCTTCCCATCTTCAAAGCTTTCTCCTATCATCTTCATCTCATTATTATACATTAATATTCTAGTATTTAATTCATAATATTAAACAATCAATCATATTTAAATTAGATTAAAATCAATATTGATTTTTGCATCTGCTTCAGTACTCTCAGTTCCTTTATTTTCTATTTGTATTTTATAAGGAGTTGCAGCAGCTTGAAGAGTTTTTATTTTATCATCACTTCCAGCAGAAGTTATATTTACACTATTTGAATAATCCATAGACAAAATAATATTAAATCTTGAACCATATTCTTGTGTTTCAAGAACTATAGGCCCTTCTGGAATTTGTACTCCTGGCTCTGTAAATTCTAATTTTGTATTTTCTAAAGTATATATAATAGAGTCATCAAGAGGATTAATTTCTAATTTTCCTTTACCTACTTTAAAATTCACAATACCAACACTTCCAACAGCTTGTTCATTTTCTAAAATCTTATTATCAAGAATATTTAAAGCCTCAATTGTTTGTTTAACAATTGATTTATCTTTTGCCTTATCAATCTGAGGCATAGCTACAGATAAAAGAATTGCAATTATTGTTAATCCAATCAAGGTATAAATTGCAGTTTCCACCCAGACTTGTGCTTTTTTATTTTTTATCATTTTTTTATTTATATCTCTATAAATCTTAAAGTTTTATTATTTGAATAGCTTAATCTCCACTTCTGCTTTGAGTTCTTATTCTATTTTTATTACTTAACTCAAAACACTCATCATCTCCATCTCGTCCTACGCTTATAAGATATAAGTTTTAATAATATTTTCAACCCAAACAATTCACCACATTATTCAAAACATCTGAAACTTCACAGCTTTTATCATCTTTTAATATAGGGTAAACACTAATTGAATCAGGTAAACTATCAATCCCAGATATAACATAAGTTCTTTCTTCATTTTTTCCAGGAAGCTCTATATCACTTGAGCCCTCATACATAATAACATCATCTGTTGTTCCAGGAAAAACACTAACAGCTTTACTAGAACCTCCAAATTCTACATTTATTTGAAATCCTTTAGTAAGATTTTGAACATCTCCAACATGAACTTGAACATTCATATTTGTACTAGATAAATCATAACAAGTATAAGTTGGATTATTTTTAATTTGAAATTTATCAATAACATCTAAACATTCTGTTCCAGAAAGTTTATTCTTAACAAAAGGAACAACAAAAGCCATAATTATCATAGCTGAAATAAGTACTAATAAGATTAAGAGAACTGATCCAATTATCTGACTTTGTGAGCGTTTAGAGTTTAGTAAATTACTATTAAATGAAAACTCCGAACGCGAGTTTGCTTTTTTCACCATCTTCATATTTTCAAAGCATAAATTTCTTCACATGCTTTTTCTTTTATAGCTCCTGTTTTTGTTTTACCAAGCAAAACAGGAATAATTTTTACCTCATCATGTTCATAATAATCATAACCAGATATAAGAGTACTAAAACCAGGATTAACTAATCCACCATCTTCAGGCCGAATATCAATTATATTAGAATCTCCTCCACTAACAAGTTTTAAATTAAGTGCATAAATAGGAACATTTCCATTATTAGTAAAACCAAAACTTCCCCCATCATTAAGAATAGGAACCATACTTATTTCAGAACAAAACTCTTCAACTCTCTTACTTTCTTCACCAATTTCTTTTAAAATAGATTCTTTTATAAAACCTCTGCTCCACATTAAAATTATAATTGCTATTATAATCACAATCATTATCAACAAAACAGTTGATATTACAGGACTAACTCCTTGTTTGTTCTTTTTTCTCACCATTTTTTGTTTTCACCTTATTTTATTTATCTAGAATCTCTATAAACCTTTAAGCTATAAAGATGAGCCTTTTCCAAAGCCTGCTCTCAGAAGAGCATCTCTTTATGTCTATTAAGATTCCAGTTTTTATCATATTCTAATAGTAATGATATAATCTATTTTTAATTTATATAATTATCTATACAATCACACAATCTTCTATATTTTGTTTTATAACTGCATTTTTACAAAATACTCTCCCAGTTTTTTCAGTTATAAAAGGCTGAATTTGAATAATTCTAATATTATTAAAATCAACTTCTTCTACATATTGTCCATCTATATTAGTAAAATTAGCAGTAGTTATTTCTCCAGGTTTTAAAGGCTTTTCAAAAAAATAAGTTCCTTTAATAGGTACTTGAGAACCTGCATTAAATTCTGGCATTAAATAAACAACAGGAAAAATTGCAGTATCATTACCTACTGATAACATAATCCCACTTATATTAAAATATCCATTATTTTTTAAATACAAATCTATTCCAGCATTAGTTCCAGAATCACATATATAATTTTCTAAAATAATAGATGTTCCTTCCTTACAATCTGCAGGAGGAGTTATATTAGAAACAGTTTTCAACCATGTAAAAACCCCAATTGAAACAATAATAATTATTGAAACCAAAAGTACATAAGACACCATTAAACTTACACCTTTTTTACTCTTTTTTATCATTTTTTGTTTTTCTTTATTTTACATTCTGAAATCTCCATAAAACTTAAAGCTATTTATAACATAGCTTAATCTCCACTCCTACTTTGAGTTCTTATTCTATTTTTATTACTTAACTCAAAACACTCGCCATCTCCATCTCATAATATTCCACAACATTCCAATATTTTATAATATTCCACCATTTAATTAGTTTATCAATTCCTCTCAATATAAGTTTCTCCATCTTTTTCTTGAGCAATTATAAAATAAAACATTTCATTATCTTTTAATTCAAATTCAAAGGTTTTTCCTAAAAGTTCTATAGTAATTATATTATCTCCATCAGTATCAATAACAGAGGTTCTTTCTGCAAAAGGCTCTACCATCTCCCAATTTGCTGTTCCTCCTCCAATTGTAGCTGAAATTGTTCCAGTACTTGCTTCATTATATGTGACTGCCTGTAAATTTGCTTTATTTCCATAAATAAACACAATATCTGTATTTTCAGTTTTTTTTAAAAAATAAGGAGCATATTCTGTATCTGCGAAATTATCTAATAAATCAATCAAAATCTCAGAATTATAAATTCCATAATCAACAATTCTTGAGCCTTCTTCATTTAATTCAGAACTTATGTCTTGAATTTTTCTTGCTTCTGGTTTTGTTATAGCATATGTTCCTATACTTGCTATTCCAGACACGGTTAAGACAATTATTAATGCAGCAAGAATATAAAACTGTCCTCTTTTATTTTTCATAAATATAACAATAAAGCAGCGTATATAAATATTTAGAAAAAAACTCTCAAACCTCAAAAATTACACAGACCCAAGGGTTTGCTTAATATCAATTAGAAAGCTATCTCAATACATCCTCAACTTTGTAACCCCTCAAGCATCTACACTTATGTTTAGGGCTGCTCCGATCAAGGTCTGACCCGATTTGCAAAAGTAAGATCAAGAAGGACAAAATCTCAACGTTTGTAAAGAGACTTTATAATCAATATCTCACTTACCCTCTTACAGCTTGCTTAAAGCTCACTAGCAAACAGCGGAGAGCTACACCGCCAGCCTAGTCTGCAAAATTATAAGAAAATTTGAGTTTTTAAGTTTATCTGTGTTTTATTTTAAAATGGAATATCATCAATTTCTTCTACATGCTTTTCTATCAATCTTTTTTTAGCATTTTTATACAATTTTCTTCCTATTTCATATCCTAAAGAAGCAAGATTTGTTGCAACTGGAATTAGTAAGACTTCAGAATGATCATAATTTTCTCCAACTAAATATGAAGCTCCTACTAATTGTCCAATCAAGCTAATTAACCCAACAGGTATTCCAAGACTTCCTCCTGAGGATTCTGCTCTACTAAAATTAGAGTTCCTCTTCTTTAAATCTGCTAATTCTCTAATTGCTGTAGGTATAGCATAAGGCATAATTGATATAAATCCTCCTGTTCCAAGGAAAAATATTCCAAATTCTTTCACATTTTTTTTAGAAATGGCAGATGAAACTTTTCTTCCTCCTTCTTTCACTATCTCACTTAACACTTCTTTTCTTCTTGGTTTGTAATCTTCCATTATCATTTCACCCCTTAACAGCCAAAGCAATTAAAATCAACACAATCAAACCAACACAACCAATAAAAAGATAAACTACCCAAGAATTATTTGTTATTTTTTCCTTTGATGGTTCAATTAAAAAAACATCTTTATTACTTATCACATCTTTTTTATCAAGACTTTCATAAACAACTAAAGGTTTTTCAGTATTACTTAAATCTAAATTACAATAATTACAATCTTCATGATGACAGCAACTTCCATTATCATCATCATCAACACATTTTCCATTTTTACAATCTTCATCACATTCTTCTACTAATTCTTTTAAAATGTTTTCATCACATTCTTCATTTTCACAAAAAAAATCATGAAAATCCCTATAAACATCATCACCTACACAATATTTATCACTATAATAATCATCATCACAATCTTCATCATCACAGCAGTCTGGAGGTTCTGGTTCTTCAACACATAAACAACCATTACAAGAATATCCTTGTTCACAATCTTCATCAAATTCACATTCTTCATTATTATTAATAATTTCATCACCACAATATTCTATTTCACAAACACTAGAACATCCATCTCCATTAATATTATTTCCATCATCACATTCTTCTATTCCAAGATTTAATATATTATCTCCACAAAAAGGCTCAGGACAACTTAAACACTCTCCATTTTCACAATTACAATCACATTCTTCAATTAACCAAGGAACAATTTCACTTGAACAATAAGCATCAACTTGTCCAGGATTATTACATGTATAAACTATAAAATCCTGATAAACATTTCCATCTAAGCAATAATTAGGCCCTCCTAAACAATGATCTATTCCACAATCTTCATCATCACAACATTCTGGTTCATAACATTCTTCTTCACAAATAAATTTATCTTCTACACCTATATAATAATGCTCTAAAACTTCTTGAGAGGTTAAAGCACAACTATAAATAGCTACTTCATCAATTTTTCCTTTAGAAAATCTAACAGGAACATCTGGATTTGAAGGATCTTTTCCAATCATTAAATCATTAAGAGATTCACCAATTTCACCAGAAACTTCAAAAGTTGAGCCAGAAACAAGCACGCCATTTAAATATAATTTCATTTTTGAACCATCATAAGTTCCAACTAATTGATGCCACTCAGAATCTAAACTTGGTGTTGGACCAGTAGAACACCATCCAACAGGCAACCCTAAATCTCCATCTCCTGGACAATCATCAGCTCCAAGATAAATAATAAAACGAAATTTGTTCTTTCCCCCATATATATGATTAGCGCCCTCAATAGTATAACCATTTGTTTGATCAACATCAGATTTTTTAACAAGAGCTGAAATTTGAGGGTTATCATTAGAATCTGGATTTACCCAAACCTCAACACTTAATTCCTCAGTTGGATTTAAATTAGAATTATGCAAAACTTTAACATAATCACCTGAAAGAAATTTTAAACTTTTTCCAAAAGCTCCAGAAACATAATTTTCTGAACCTATAAAAAATTCTCCATTATTTCCATCTTTTGAATCTAATAAATCATCTTCAAACTCCCAATGAGAGATTAAACAAGATTCACATTCTTGTTCACAAATAACACAATCACTCCATTCTCCATCAGCACCAACAATATTAATTAAAAAAAGAAATGAGAATAAAATAACTACTCCAAATAAAAATAAAGATTTTTGCAAACTTTGCTTTTTCCATAAACTTTTCAACATAAAAAATCAAGAAGATTTTTATTTATAAATCATATTATACTCTGAAATATAGGTTTTTTCCACCCTGATTAGGAGTAAAAATAAGAGGATTATTTCTTATCTTATAAGCTCAATCAAGCTATACAATCATAACATAAAGCTATGCAATCAGTTTTCCAAAGCTTAATCTCAGTAGAACATGGCATTATTCCTGTGAATATTTAAAACAAAAACAATAGTTCTAAAAAACATTAATTCTAAAAACATTGATTATTATATTTTTATTGATTATTCTGAAGATTTAATTGGTTATATAATTATTGAAAAAGAAAATCTGAAAGAAATTCTTTTAAAAATAACAAAATTAAAGCATTATTCAAAATTAAGGGCTAAAAGGGAATATTTGAATTCAATGAAAAAACTTTTTAAGAAAAATAAGATTTTGAATTTTCTTTATAAGAGTAAAATAATTGAGCTTAGAAAAAATATAGAAATTTGTTCTGAAATCTTTGATTTTTGCAAGAAAAATCATGATTCTAAAATATTTATTTCTATAGATGATAGACAATATAATGGATTTATAAGGTTAGCAAAAATTTTAGATGGAAAAAAGTTTACAATTATTAAAGAAGGGAAATTAAAAAAAGGCTCTAAGGAATACCAAATGAGTTTGATTATAGATACATTACTAAATTTAAAGAGAAGAAAACAAAAATAAATATAGAGTAGTAGACCCGTCAACCCTACTAACCGCATCATCGCAAGCGAGCACGGGATTCGTCAGGGTCTGTTTCTCTATGTATATAAATATCACTCACTTTTTATAACTTTCGGTTTTATTTCTGAAACCTAAAAATCAATTCTAATATATCTTATAAACTCAATCAAGCTATAAAATCATAACATAAAGCTACTCATCTTCAAAGCCTAAAAACAAAAGAACAAAACATTATTACATTAAGATATTAAGAAATAAAATCACTCTTCAGGAGGCCTTTTAAGTAATTTTTCTAGATTTTTTCGTTCTTTTTCATCTAGATCAATTTCACCAATCATCTTTAATTCTTTTAATATGCCTAAATCTAGTTCCTCAAAATAATCTGTTGTTAAATCATAAATATTCCAGGTTCCATTATCATTTAAAGTTCCTATTCTATAAGCAGGAGGCTTACCTTCTACTACTTCTTTATAAGAGACTCTACACAATCTTCCAAGCAAAGAATTTTCAGCAATATAAAAAGCAGTATCATACCTTGTGGTGCCATTTTTACTCTTCACCACTTCCACCAACACTCTCAGCCCCTTTAGAACTAGCTTCAGAACCTTCAGAACCTGCTCCAGAAACAACTTTTTTCTTAAATGAAAGAGTTATTATAAGTAATACCACAATTAAGATAATAAATAGCAAAGGTATAAGAATCCCCCCACCTCTTCCACCAATTACTGCTCCTGTTATCCGAGAAAAAAAA
>JAFCDH010000064.1 GCA_017609795.1 Candidatus Pacearchaeota archaeon
CTTGTTTCAAAAAGATATTATACGGGAATTTTTAGAAATATTAATGGAAGTGATAAGAGCGATAGTCTTGTAAGGGGACAACAAAAATTTTTATCAAAACTCAAAAATGATGGTTTTGTAATTAAGGGTGGTAGAATTATGCCTATTGGTAATGTTTATAAAGAAAAAGGTACAGATATTAAAATTGCGGTAGATTTGATTGTAGGAGCGGTTGATGACTTATATGACACAGCTATTTTAATAAGTTCTGACACAGATTTAATTCCAGCTATAAGGTATATTAAATATAGAAAGAAAAAGATTGAGTATATCGGTTTTGCTCATAACCCATCTTTAGGAATGCAAAAGTACGCTAATTTATCAAGACTTTTATTATTAGAAGATATAGAAAGATTCAAAGAAAAAACTTTATTATAATATTATCTAACAAGTTTAACGGTTATTTTGATATTGAAGATTTTTGATTCTTTATTTATTGCGACCCAATCTAAGGTTCTGAACGTGTCTTGTAGGGGGAGCAAATTGTTTTACAAAAAGCATTTAATAGATGTTTTTTATATTTATGATAGAGTATTAATATGAAGTTCAAGAAGAATATAATTAAGATTAATAGTAAGAAGGTTTTTTATATAGATAGTGGGGGCCAAAATCCTGTCATAATTTTATTGCATGGTTTTCCAGGAAATCATATGGGTTTGATTGATCTGGCGAATTATATTGGTAACGATAGATATAGGATAATAATACCAGATCTGCCAGCTTGTGGATGTTCTGATTCTTTAGAGAAAAAACATAATCTTAAAAATTACAGTGATTGGTTAGATAGTTTTTTAGAAGCTTTATCTATAGATGGAGCTATTATTATTGGTCATTCTTTTGGTTCAAGAATCGCATTAGTTTTTACTAATTATTATTCTAAAAGAGTTAAGAGACTTGTGCTTATCACGCCTGTCTTAAAGGTTAAAGGATTATTTAATAGAATTTTTTCGATTTATTATGGGATTACGGGATTTATGCCAAAATATTTACAGAAAATAATGCTCTCTAATGGGTTTGGCAAAAAATTGGGCAATAAGATTATTTTTGAATCAGCTGATCCTAATATACATAAAAAGATAATAGACAGGGATATTAAAGAAATAAAGAAATTGAAGCCACGGGTCAACATTGAAATATTCGATGAGTTTTATAAATTTAGCCTAATTCCTACAGGCAAAACAATAAAAAAGAACTCTTTGTTAATTGCCGGTGAATTAGATTTGGTTTCTCCGTTGGGACCTATTCGAGAATTATCTTGTCGATTACCTAATGTTAAATTAAGGATTATGAAAAATTGCGGACACCTTTTACCGTTAGAAAAACCAAAACTTACTGCTAATATTATTAAAGAATGGCTGGCTAGAGATACTTCAAAATAATTATAAAAGTTAGGAGGGGTCTTTATTAATTATTGTGAATGACTTCATCTTTGTTATAATAGTAGTATGAGCGTTGTTCCGTGGTATATAACAATTGTTCGGTTGCTTGTACCTGCTTCTATTTTGCGTTGGTCGCTATGGGGACTTTTAGCTTCCACTGTAGTGGATATGTATGATTGGAAGTTTGTACACGTGGTGACAGATCAAGACATGATGGTTTATCAATCTTGGGACAAGGCAATGGATTTGTATTATTGGTTATTTGTGCTTTGGATAGTGTGGTTATGGAAGGATAGCTGGGCAAGGAAAGTAGCGGTAGGACTATTTTCTTATCGGCTGGTTGGTATGGTGTTATATTGGTTAACACAATGGCGGTTTTTGCTATTCATTTTTCCAAATGTTTTTGAAAACTTTGTTATTTGGTGTTTAGTATTGTTTCTATTGACTAAAAAAGAAAAGCTTTTTCTAACCCATCTGCAAAAAATTACAATGTTGATTCTTCTAATAATTCCAAAGCTGATTCATGAATATTTTCAGCACTTTTTGACTCGTCAACCGTGGGAATTGTATGACGTGGGTAATTGGATGGGACTGGAGGGCATAGTGCAGGAATATGTAAATTATTTTGCATGGGGAGGATTGTTGTATATCGTACCCTTAGCTGGATTTTTACTACTGTATGGAAAAAATATAACAAAGCAAAATGAAAAGGGAAATTAATTAAGATGAGAAGAGGAATAAAATTTATATTAAGTACATCTTTATTTATTAAGATGTAGAATGCCTCATTTTTGGATGTTTTTCTTTACTAAACCCTAATTTGGTATTTTGTGAAACTATTTTATCTCCATCAATTTTTTTCTCATCTCCGCCATATAATTCTTATTCTCTAGAATTATGATAAGTTTTGAACTGGGAAGTAGGCTAATGCTCGGTTCTTGCGACTGAGTCGCATCTTAAAAATCGTCAAGAGGGCGGTTTTTTGGTAGAATTTAATAAAGAAAGAATAAAATTATGCCATTTACACCATTTCATTTGGGGCCAAGTTCTTGGATAGGACTACTTCTGTTTAAGATTTTTGATTTTCCGACTCTGCTTATAGCTAGTGTGATTGTTGATATTGAGCCGTTTTGCGTTTTTGTTTTTAACGCCCCCTGGCTCTTACACGGCTTTTTGCACAGTTTTCTGGGTGGTTCAATAGTGGCGATTTTAACAGCCATAATTTTATATTATCTCTTAGGAGAACCAATTAAAAAAGTAATGGCTATTTTAAAATTAGGGCAAGATTCATCATTTAAGAAAATTCTTTGGACATCATTTTCTGGTGTTTATTTTCATCTTTTACTTGATTCATTTTTATACAAAGAGATGAATCCATTTTATCCTCTTGAGGGTAATCCATTTTTAGGCTTATTTACATCTCAGCAAATTTATCTTTTTTGTAGTTTGTCTTTCTTGGTTGGAGCATCACTCTATTTAATTAGATTGGTGCTTGTCAAAAGAGAAAAAAGTTAATAATTATCTATCAAATAGACTCTAATATTGCCTATTTTCCAAAGCAGGTTAGTGAAATATTTGAGAGGTCGGAAGATCTTATATATTGAAACATGAGCTGTTTTATTTTCTTCATTGATTAAGATATAATGAAACATATGTTAAAGAAAATATTAAGTAAAAAAATAATTATAATAGCTATTGTTTTGGGCCTTATTTTATATGGTTTTTTTATTAGAAACGGGGAACCTGAATATGTTTTAGAAAAAGTTTCTTATGGAACGGTTATTAAAGAAGTTTCAGAAACTGGAGCAGTTAAGATTTCAGAAGAGGTAAATCTTAGT
>JAFCDH010000013.1 GCA_017609795.1 Candidatus Pacearchaeota archaeon
GAGAGGTTCTTTAAAACATTAGCAAATGAATTAAGTTTCTGTAAATGCCCAGATGATTTTAGAATGAGATATAATCATATTAGGCCCCATATAAGTTTAGAAAAAAAGAGTCCTACAAGTGTTTATTTTGCGTTTAGTAAGTTGTTTTAAGGGGGTGACAAATGTCTATAGGAAGCACACTCTTTTGTTAATTTTTAATCAATATCTCTATGTTTATAAGATACTAGTTAGTTTTTTTAATAATATTCCTTATAAAGAGAATAATGCCAAGGAAGTGGTCTAATTATAACTTCATTATTTTCATCTTCTTCATAATCTCTATATCTTCTACCTCCATAATCTCTATATCTTCCAGAAACATAATAAGGAATTTCATAATCTGATTCAATTTCTGTTTTTTCAAATATAGTTGTTTTAATATTTTCATACCCATATCTATTCTCATAATCATATTCTATTACCCTGCTATATTCTTCAACATCATTATAATATTCTCTTTCTTTAGATCTTCTATATCTGCTTGTTCTTGGATTATAATCATAATAATCTCTGTAATAATAATCCCTAACAGGATAATATTTACCATGATAGTAATATCCATCATCATAATTTCTATAATTATTAAAATATTTACTATCATCACAATCATGATAATATCCATCATAGCCTCTGCATAATCCAGCAGAAATAAAACTTATAGATAAAAAAAAGATTAACAAAAATGAGAAGATTAGTTTTTTCATTAAAAATACAAGAATAAATATTATTTAAGGATTATTGAGATAGGATATAATAACTAATACTGAGATTTTAACTTAAAGTTTCATAGAGATTTCAAAATCAAAAAAATTTTACTTATAAACTCGTCCTCTATCCCCCATATTTATTACATAGATAACTAATTCCTGATCTTTAATTTTATAAATAATTCTATAATTATCTTGTCTTAATCTCCATAATCCTCTTAAATTTCCAGTTAAAGGTTTTCCAATTCTAGAATTATCTTTTAATTTATCAATTTTTTTTAATATCCTTTCTTGAGAATCTTTATCTAAATTTTTTAGAAATCTTTTTGCAGGATTTCTAAAGATTATCTCATACATTTTAAAACCCCATTTCTTTTTTTAAATCCTCTAAAGAGGTTCCTTTTTCTCCTTTATTTTCTTCTTCTAATGCTTCTTTTATCCCTCTCATTAATTCTGGGTCTGATAAAACTTCTATAGTTGCAATTAAACTTTCATTATCTACAGAATTTAAAGCACAATTTTCAAGAATTCTTTGAATAAGAGCATTGTAACTTTCTCTATGATGTATTTTTAATTCATCTAGTTTTTCTTTTAAATCTTCATTTATTTGTATAGTAGTTGCCATAGCTAGATATAAGTAGCTATAGTATTTAAACATACCTATTTATCTTCTATTATTAATAAAACTCAACCCACCCATTTTCTTTACAATCCTATAACTTAAAATAAAATATTCTCCTGCTTTATAAATATTATTTTCTTCTGCATATTCTCTTGCTATTTCCTTAGCACATCTATTAGCTTCAGCAAGTTTATCAATATTTTTAGACTATTTAAGAGTTTTTTTAAGATTTATCAAACAAAGTCCTTCTATATGGAGAGTCATTTTTTATAAAAACAATTTTATTTATGGTCACTTCCACAAGAACAACCATAATTTATTGAGTCAACATAAAATTTTTTTTGAAAGTTAATTATATCTTGATTGAGTTCATTAGAACGAAAACCAATTACTTTTTTAAGCATGTATAAGCACAATAATTATAGCCTCCTTCTATATCAGAATGAGATATTCCATCAATATCAACCCCTCATTTTTTTATATCTATATAAAAAGTTCTTATTTCAGGAGAATATCTAACTTTAAATTCATTGATTTTCACTTCTTTTCCTTTATAAGATAAATCAATTTTTTCCAAAACATCTTTAAATCCTTGAGAAACAATATCTGTTAATTTTGAAATCTCTTTATCAAATCCCTCCCAGATTTTATCTTACTCTCGTTTCCTTGTATGATAAGACACATTAACTCTTGCTATTTTATCGAAGAATTTTTCATCCATAAAAAATATAATTTTAATTAGTTTAAAAGAATTATTGCACTCTATTCACCAACTCTCAAACCATAACTTTTTCAATAGATGCCTCAGATAATTTCATATCTATAATAAACAATGCTTTAGCAATAGGATTATCTAAATCTATTTTATATAATTTGCTTTTTCCTATTTTTCTTGTTTCCATAATTATCCCCTGTTTTAATAATTTAGGTAAAAGGTCTATTAATGTAGTGTAAGCAACATTACTCCCTTCTGCTATTTGGGGTAAAGAAAAATCATGGGCAAGATTATCCATTAAAAAATCTAAGATTCTCATTTTAGGATTATCACCTAAATATTGCAAGAAGAATGATTGTGATGTTTTTTCCATTTCATCTAATCACCACCTTTTTAATTTTCATATTGATATTAAGAAATTATCCTTTATAAAGGTTTCTATATTTTAACCATCCCATATTTAATTTATTCAAAAAATATAGTAATTACGAAAAACAAAAGATTTAAATACTCTAGTTTGCTGTAAAAATCAATTAAAAAGTTATAACTACAAAAAGAAGTGATAATAATGCAAGATGAAGAAAATAAATATTTATTAGCAGAGTTGTTATTTAAATTATATCGAAAAGGAATTTGGGGGGAAAGACATACGCCCCTTAAAAATCTATATCATCTGACAAATAAGATGATAATAAAAGATTCTGAAAAAGCAGTTAGGAGATTAAGTAATCTTGGTTGGATTCAACTTAAAAAATCAACTGGAGAAATACACATAAGCTTAAATTCACATAAAAAAAAGGAAATAAGAAATTTTATTCTTAATGTTTTAAAAATAAATCCTGAGTTCTTAAAATAATCATTCATTCTCTTTCAAACCTTTTCTATCTCTTAATCTTTTAATAACTTCAGGTTGGATGTTTGCAGGAACTCTTTCAAAGGTTTGGTCTACCATACTAAATGTTCCTCTTCCTTCTGTTGCACTTCTTACATCTGAAGCTAAACCAATCATTTCTGCAACAGGAAGTTTAATTCTCATTGAAAAATGCCCTGTTTTTTGCTCAACATTAATAATTTGTCCTCTTTTACCTTGGAATAATTTAGTTAAATCTCCCATAAATTCTAAAGGTCCTTCAACTAAAAGAGTTTGAACAGGCTCAAATAATACAGGGGTAGCAGAATTAATAGACATTCTAATAGCGTCTCTCATAGCAGGATATACCTGAGCAGGTCCTCTATGAATAGCATCTTCATGAAGTTTAATATCAACTAAACATACTTTTAATTTCATACAAGGTTCTCGAGTTAAAACACCTGCATCAATAACTTGTTCAAAACCATCCATAACCATATCAAGAACTTCTCCAATATGAACCTCTCCCTTAGTTTTATCTAAAAATGCACATTGTTTGTAAACATGTTTATATTTTCGAGCTTCATCATTTGAAACACCACACTCATTTAATTTTTTCCATAATTCTTCATCTTTCTTTTTTCTCCTTCCTTCATAAATTTCTCCTTTTTTCATAGCTTTATAAACTTCATCTTCTAAAGGTTCAACTTCAATAAAAAACATATTATGCTTATTTGGAGATTTTCCTTCACCAGTTCTACCTTTTTTCATAACTGTTTCTCTATAAACAACAATTGGCTCAGAAGTTTTAACTTCAACTCCTTTTTCTGTTTTAATCCTGTTTTCAATAATTTCTAAATGTAATTCTCCCATTCCACTCATTAAATTCTCTCCTGTTTCTTCATTAATTTCAATCTTTAAAGTTGGGTCTTCTTTTCCAACTTTTTTTAACACTTCAATCAATTTTGGCAAATCCTGAGGTTTAGGAACACTAATAGATTTTGTAATTACTGGTTCAAAAATATGTTTAATATTTTCAAATGCTTCTTCAGGTTTTGCGGTTATTGTTTCACCTGCTTCAGAAACAATACCAGAAATAGCAAGAACATTCCCAGCAGGAACTTCTTCAACTTGTTCTGGCCTTATACCATTATAAACTAATATTTGTTGAATTTTTTCTTTCTTTTTATCTGTATTAAGATAAACTTCCATTCCTGTTTTTAAACTTCCTGAAAACAATCTTCCTGCACAAATCTCTTTTCCACTTCTAGGATCAATAACAATATTTGTAATAACAAAGGCAGGTTCTGCTTTTGGGTCACAATCTACTAATCCCTTACCAAAATCTGATTTAACATCCCCATGCCAAATTTTTGGAATTCTATATTTTTGAGCTTCAATAGGATTTGGTAAGTGTTTAATAACCATATCTAATAAAACTTCATGAACAGGAGCATTTTCCCAAACCCATTTTTCTCTATCATCTTTTTTCTTGCTATAAATATCAATAATATCTTTAAAACTAACTGCTTTTTTTTTCATATAAGGGATAGACATTGCCCAATTATCCCTTGCACTTCCAAAAGCAACACTTCCATCAGCAACACTTACTTTCCATTTTTCTCTATACTCTTTTTCAGCAATTTGCTCAATTAATAAATTAAAATCATCAATAATCTTAACAAATTTCTTTTGCATTTCTTCTGGCCCTAGTTTTAATTCTTTAATTAATCTATCTGTTTTATTAATAAAAAGAACAGGTTTAACACGCTCTCGCAAAGCTTGTTTAATAACAGTTTCTGTTTGTGGCATAATTCCTTCTACTGCACAAACTAAAACAATTGTGCCATCAATAGCTCTCATAGCTCTTGTGACATTACCAGAAAAATCAACATGCCCAGGAGTATCAATTAAATTAATCAAATATTCTTCCTTATCAAACTCATGAACCATAGAAACATTTGCAGCATCAACAGTTAATAATCTCTCTTGTTCATCAGCATGTTGCCAAGTTGCCATTCCACCTTCAAGCTCACCAGCAAGTTTCTCAGCCATAAGTCCTGCAGCAGCTAATAAATTATCAGTTAAAGCTGTTTTTCCATGATGTATGTGCGCAGATGTAGCTATATTTCTAATATTTTCTCTATTTTTAACTAATCTTTCTATTTTATGTATTGATGTTTCTTTTTTTGCCATTTTATTGTTTTATATCTCCTAAAATGGCAAGCTTGAAATTTTTAATTTCATTGTTTGCCATGTTTATATTATTTTCTGGAATCTTATTAAATCTTTAATTTACACTCTTCTGATTACTTAATCTTCGCAGGGTATCTCTTAATATTTTATAAGATATTAGTTTAATTATCTATCTTCCATTTTACCGCGCACTATCAGCTTGCTTTTCTGAGTCATTTTTTTTAGCCATAACATATGAATCAGATTCTTTATTATAGGCTTTAATTATCTCATTTGCTAGAGCTTGTTCTATTTTTGTTTTTTTATTAAATGATTTATCATAACTTCCTTGTACCATATGTCTTAAAGTCATTGTTACTCTCCTTAATGGAGAAATATCAACTGCTTGAGGATATCTTGCTCCACCATATTCAATAACTGTAACTCCATCTCTTGGAGCTGCGTTTTCAATTGCAGTTACAAGAACTTGGATAGGGTTTTGTTTTGTTTTTTGTTCAATAATTTTTAAACAATCTAAAACAATCCTCATGTTTTGAGAATATTTCCCTGTTTTCCAACTTGTTTGTATTTTATGCTTTTTTCCTCTATGTCCTGGAACTGCAATTAAATTTGCAAACACTTCAATTAAATTAATTTTTCCTTTTCCAAACTTTTCCCTAATTCTTCCATGACTTTTAATAACAAGTTTTGGATTAAGATTAATATATCTCCTCATTCCAGGGTCTTCTACTTTAATATCAGAAACATCATATAAATCAAAGAGTTTAAACTGGTTTTGTTTTTGCTGAGCTTCTATTTCTTCTATTTGTGTTGTTTGTTGCATTTTATATTTTAATTTTTTGTTCATTAAATTTATGTTCAGATATAATCTCTCCTGTTTTATTGTTTATTAAACTTATTCTTCCTACTTTGTTTTCATCTGTTTCCCAAACACTATAGCTAATTCCTTTATTAAGTTTTTGATATTCTATTACAGATTCAAGTGTTTGATATCTATCCTGCATTTCATCTCCTTCCCTTTTCAATCTTACCCATCCATAATCTTGCTAAGGGTTGGTCATTTACTTTAATAACTTTCCATCTAACACCAGGAATATCTCCTTTAGAACGTCCTTGTTTTCCTCCAATCCTCTCAATAATAACCTCATCATGTTCTTCAATAAATTTTTGAGCTAAATTTCCAGGAATAAAAGCAGTAACAACTTTTGAATTTTTAATTAATTGAACTTTGCAACATTTTCTCATTGCAGAATTTGGCTGTTTTGCTTCTTTTTGAACTTTTTCAGTTACAATTCCTTTAGCTTGATTTTTTCCACCTAAGGGGTCTGATTTTGCAAATAAGTTCAAAGTTTTCACTTTATATTTTCTATCTTTCCATCTAAACTTTCTTCTATTTTTCATTAATTTTGTTGCATTTCTTAGTCCCATTTTGTGTTTTTGTTATATTATTTTCTGGAATTCTTACAAGCTCAATCAAGAGATATTATCTGAATAGCTTAATCTAATCCTCTCCATCTCGTCCTACGCTTATAAGATATTAGTTAATTATTAATCAAAAAACAGGTTTTTAAACCTTCCCAAATATTAATTTAGAAGGCCCTAAAAATTCTTTTAGAATTTTTTAAGTGTTATTAAAGCAATCATCTAACAACAACCCTTTTAATCCCAAAATACTGCCCAAGAACATTTTGCATTTCATTTAATCTGCATCTTCCTCTGCCAATTAAAATAGCTTTATTTTGTCCGCCTGTATTTATCACAGCATTATCACCTTTTATCTCAATAGCTTTAAACTTAATAGGATAGGTAATTACAGAAACAAAGTTTTCAATATCTTCTCTTCCATTAGGAATAGCCACAATTTTTACTTTTCTCCCAATAACCTGATTTAATCTTCTAAGATTCTTATTGTCAATTCCAATTGCTCTTGAAACCAATTTTCTTGGAACTGCAAAAACAATTGCATTATTATATTCAAAACAATGATTAGTTCTTATTCTTGTAACTCTACTAAACATATTAGCATATCTTATAAATTGCATATTTAGAGTTTTAGTCATTTTTTGTGTTTTGTTTTTAAATTTTGGTTTGGATCACAACCTTTTTGAAATCTTCAAAATTTTTAATTTTGAATGACCCAGAAATTTTTAATTTCTGAGGGTTTGTTTTGTTTTTAAATTTTGGTTTGGATCACAACCTTTTTGAAATCTTCAAAATTTTTAATTTTGAATGACCCAGAAATTTTTAATTTCTGAGGGTTTGTTTTGTTTTTTTAGTTATTATTTTTTACCTATATCTACAAACTCAATCAAGATTTATTATCTGAGATTTTTTTAAAGCTTATTATTCTCATCTTCATATCTTTCTATCCTAATAGGATATAAGTTAAAAATTAGTTATCTCTTTTTTATCTTAAAATTTTATTGAGAAGGAGATTTATAAATCTTTAGGTGTTTTAATAGAATTTTCCGTCGGGGTTTTTTGCTGAATAATAACAAAAAATAAGTTATAGAAACCTTTATAAATAATGATACATTAAGTTATACATTAAATTAAACAGAATATAAAATGGCATCACAGACATTATTAAAGAAATGGGGGAACTCTTTAGCAGTCATAATTCCTAAAAAAGAAATTAGAGAGAAAAATCTCTCAGAAAATGATAGAATAAAAATAGAAATTTTCAAAGAAGCGGATTTTAGTGATGTTTTTGGAACATTAAAAACTAAAATAACAGGACAAGAGTTTAAAGATGAAATAAAAAAAGGGTGGGAATAAATGAGGACCTATTTTTTTGATACTTATGCTTTTTTTGAGATAATTAAAGGAAGTGTAAACTATCAAGAATATTCAAAAGAAATTTCTCTTATAACAACAAAATTAAATTTAATGGAGCTTTATTATTGGCTTTTAAGAAGAAAAGGAAAAGAAGAAGCAGATAAATACTACCAAAAATTTTTACCATATTGTGTAAATATTTCTGATGATACCATAAAAGAAGCTTGCGAATTTAGACTAAAAAATAAACCAAAAAATTTATCTTATATTGATTGTATTGGATATATAATTTCTATAAAAAAGAGAATTAAATTTCTAACTGGAGATATAGGGTTTGAACATATTAGTAATGTTGAATATATTAAATAAAAATCACGGCTCGAGCATCTACTTCTTACCCTCAATAGGTGCAGTAGAGCGTTTAGAAACATCTTTAGTCTTTGCAGTTATCTTTGCAACTTCTTTAACTGATTTTTGTTTTTTATCTGTTAAAGGCCCAGTAACCTCAACTAATAATCCAGGTAAACCTGTTCCAACAGGAACTGGTTGATTTAAAATTATATTTTCAATTACTGAATTTAATTCATCTTTATTTTCTTTTAATGTTGCATTAACAAACTGTCTAATTGGAGTTTCAAAACTTGCTCTTGCAAGTATAGAAGATTTTTGAGAAATAATTCCCATTCTTGTTATTCCTTTAACTAATCCTGTAGTAGTCATTGCATCTGCAATTAATTTCAAATGCCTTTCATTAATCTCAAGTCCTTGCGAATTTATAACTTTTTTAACTTCTCTAATTATTGTAGCTCTTGCAACTTCAATACCTAAAATCGCACAAACCTCATGAATATCATTACTAATTGTTTTTGAATTATCAATCCCTTTAAAATTAATAACTTCTTTAATATTAGTTCCAGCAGTAAGTATTACATAATTGTCATCTCTTTTAACAACTAAAATTTGTTCAATACCTTTAATTCCTGAAATTTGAGCTTGTTTAATTTTTTCTTTTAATTTGTAAATCTTTTTAAAATCTAAATCTTTTTCACTAAAAATAATTGAATTTCCATGAGATTTGCAAGAATGCCCTTTGTCTATTAATCTTTTCACAATAGTCTCTATAGTTGCATGAACTCTTTTGATTGCTTCATGATCAATAATTGCTTCTATTTTTTTATCACTAAAATTAATTTTAATTTCTTTAATAATATCTTTTAATTTAACTTCCTGAATTTTTTCAGCAATAATTTTAGCATCTTTTTTATTATCATATTCTTTATTTAAATAAATCTCCATTTCAGGTGTTGAAGGAACTCTTCTTGCATCAAAGATTTCAATTAGTCTTGGTAAGCCAGAACTAACTTGCATTTCTGAAACCCCTGCAAGATGAAAAGTCCTTAAAACCATTTGTGTAGATGGTTCACCAAATGACTGAGCAGTAACTATTCCAATTGCTTCTCCAGCAGAAATATCTTTATTTTTATGTAATCCTGAAACATCTTTTCCATCATCCCCATATTTAAACTGAATGATTTTCCCAGATCCATCCCTTACTGTTCCATCATATTCTATTCTAATATCTTGCAATGCATTTGCTAATCTTCTATAAAGATATCCTGATTTAGGAGTTCTTAATGCAGTATCCATAAGAGAATCTCTCCCAGTCATTGCTCCAAAAAAGAATTCTTCAGGACGAAGCCCTTTTAAAAATGAATTATAAATAAAACCTCTTGCTTTTGGAGATAAATCATGTTCTTTAAAAAAAGATAAAGTTCGATTACTAAAACCAATTCCAATTCTTTTAGCCCATAATGCTTGCTGTCCAACACAACAGGCCATTTGAGTTATATTAAAAACATTTCCTCCAGCACCAGAACCCATCATAATACTTATTGGATTTGACTTAGGAAACTCTTTTCCAACTACTTTTCCGATTTTAGTTCTAATACTATTTAAAACTTGTAATATTTTAATTTCTCTACTCTCTTTAGAAGTCTTACCTGGAATAACCTCAAGGTTTCCTGTTTTATAGTCATTAAGAATCTTATTAGTTTTATCCTCTGCCTCTTTAATTATTTCTATAGTTTCTCTTTTTACTTTTTCATTTACATTTAAATCATCAACTGAAATTGTAAAGCCATGATTTGTAAGATAATTAGTTCCAATTGAAAATGCATGTTCTAATGTTTTAATTGTTTCAGCTCTACCAACTTGTTTATCAAGAATCTTTAATATTTCTCCACTCTCAACACCAAAAACATTTTCATCAACCATACCAGATTCTATTTTTCCATTTCTAATAACAAAACTTTCTCCTGTTTTATTTTTTCCTCTGTAATCTATTTTTGGCATTATCTCTGAGATTATCTCTTTTCCATTAATATTATTTTTAGAGATTTTAGCTTCTATATTTGATTGATATAATAATTGTGAAGCTTCTGATTTAGATAACTCAATATTACTTAATAAATAATTTCCAGTAATTGAATCCGCAACACAACCCAAAATATTACTATTATCTTTACAAGAGATTAAATTTTGATTTACATCCATTAAGATTTTTGCTTCTGCTCTTGCTTCTTCTGTTTGTGGGACATGAATATTCATTTCATCTCCATCAAAATCTGCATTATAAGGTGGAGCAGCGGCAGGATGAATTCTAAAAGTTTTATATGGAAGAACTTTAACAAAATGAGCCATTAAACTTGCTTTATGAAGACTAGGGTGTCTATTAAATAAAACAATATCTCCATCAATTAATTGTCTTTCTATAACATATCCTGGCTCTAGTTCATCTAAAATTTCTTGCTTTAAATCAGCAGTTATTTTTTTTCTTCTGCCATCAGGTCTAATAATATAATTTGCAGTAGGATATTCTTCATTCATAATTATTTTTTTGAGTTTATTAATATTCAAAGAATTAACTTTTTCATTAACAGTTAAAATTTTTGCAATTTCTAAAGGAACTCCTACTTCATTAATCTTTAATGAAGGGTCTGGGCTTACAACAGTTCTTGAAGAAAAATTAACTCTTTTTCCAGCTAAATTGTGTCTAATTCTTCCTTCTTTCCCTTTTATTCTTTCAGTTATTGTTTTTAATGGTTGTCCACTTCTATGTCTTGCAGGAGGGATTTTAGTTATAGAATTATCAAAAAAAGTTGTAATATGATATTGTAATAAATCCCATAAGTCCTCTATAATGACTTCAGGAGCTCCAGCATTTAAATTTTCCCAAAGTCTTTGATTTGCTCTGATTATATCTGATAATTTATGAGTTAAATCATCTTCACTTCTCTCACCACTTTCTAAGGTTATACTAGGCCTTACTGTTACAGGAGGGACTAATAATAATGTTAATATAGACCATTCTGGTCTAAATATTGCTGGATCAATTCCAGCAAGTTTTGCTTCATTGTCTTGAATTCTTACAAGTTTTTCCCTTATATCTCCAGGAAATAATCTCCTTTTACCAATTCTAAATGTTGTTGGTTTTTCTAATTTTACTTTTTCTTGTTCAGCTAAACAATGAGGACATTTTTTAGTATCTTTTGCTCTTCTTAATCTATCTTTAACATTTTTATATTTCTCTAAATCTTTTGGTTTAATCATTAATCTATGACATTCAGAACAAAAACATCTTAAAAATAATTCAACAACAGCAATATATTTAATATGAAGAACAGGTCTTGCTAATTCAATAGAGCCTGGGTGGCCTAAACATTCTTTTAATCTTCCTCCGCAAGTCCTACATCTAACTCCTGGATCAATTGCACCTAATCTTAAATCCATAAGCCCTCCATCAACAGGATACCCATCTACATCATAAAGTTCCGGAGTTATTATTTTAGCTTTGCTTATTTTTTTAATCTCATCTGGATTAAGCAAAGTAAACTGCAAACTTTCAACTTGTTTTTTTATTTGCTTTTTTGCCATTTTATTTTTTTTATTTAGTATATTTAGGACAATTTAAATAAGATGGATGAATTGTAACCTTCCTGCTATCTATTTCATTTATACAATCTACAAGTCCCTTGCTTTCACAATCTTTTTCAAGTCGAGGACAATAAGTAGGGTGTGTATTTTTATCTAAATCTTCAGTATTTTTATTCAAATCTGCAATATTTTTGTTTAAATCTTTAACTATTGGCAATGAAGCTGCCATAAATCCTGAACCACACATTTTAGGTTTTTCTTCCATTTTATTTCTTCCTTCTTGATTTAAATTTATCTAAATTTTCAATATCCTTTCTAACTTTATCAAATGCCGATTTTGTATTCATTGATAAGATTTTAACCTGATGACTAACATCTTTTATTGCTCCACTATTTGACCATACCTTCATTAAAACCATTGCAATAAAAGGAGATATTATAGCTAAATCTGTAGGGCTATTACCAAAAACCCTCAATAATAACATTATAATTCCAATTATTAAAAATACCCAAAATAATATATCTAATATTTGTTTTTTTAGTTTTGACATTTTTACTGTTTATTTTATTATATTTCTAAACATTCAAGAGAGATTATCTGAGTAGCTTAATCTCCACTCCTGCTTTGAGTTCTTATTCTATTTTTATCACTTAACTCAAAACACTCGTCATCTCCATCTCATTATATTTACTAAGATTCTAATATTTTTCCTCCAATAGTTTAGCTAATTTTCTTGTAGGGCATTTTCTATAATCTATATCACATTTTTCTAAACAAATTTCTGTCTTAGATGAGAATAACTAATACCATTTCTTCTGCCATTTTACTCATATTTATTTTTCAAATTAAATTTAGTTTTAACATGAAGGCTCTGAATTTCATCAACTAATAACTTAAAAGCATATGATATTTCAACAGGCTCA
This sequence comes from Candidatus Pacearchaeota archaeon, assembly GCA_017609795.1. Taxonomy (GTDB): domain Archaea; phylum Nanobdellota; class Nanobdellia; order Pacearchaeales; family GW2011-AR1; genus ARS1285. Next base: position 12,765 of record JAFCDH010000013.1, read on the forward strand.
ATCTCTTGGCTATTACATAATGGGCAGAATAATTTATTTTTTATATTATCTTCAATAGCAACTGCTCCGCATTTAGTGCATATATTAACAACTACTTTATCTGAATCATATCTTTCTTTTAATAATAAAGAAGCACCTCTTGCTCTTCCTTCAATTGGTTGTCTTGTTAATAAAGTTACTTTCCCACTTGCTCTAGCATGCATTAAATTACTTACCATATATTTTAATTTCAAATAATACATATTACCCACAAAAATCTTAACATTCATCATTGAACCATTAGTTCCATTATAAATAGTTTCTTTTCCATCATATCTAAATCCTAATTCTTTTAATTGGTTTTCTAAATTATCAATTTTTTGTCCTGAAAATCCAGTTCCATCAATTATTTTCCCAGATAAACAAGATACTTTTCCAGCTAATAATTCTATTAAATATCCTACAGTCATTCGTCCAGGAATAGAATGAGGATTAAAAATTATATCTGGTTTAACTCCCTTTGAAGTAAACGGCATATCATTTTCAGGAAAAATAGCTCCAACAACCCCTTTTTGTCCATGTGAAGTTGCAAATTTATCTCCTAATTCAGGAATTCTTAAATCTCTTGTTTTAACTCTAATAATTTTATTTCCTTGAGCATCTTCTGTAACAAATACTGCTTCAATAGTCCCTTTTTCTTCTTGTCTTATAACAGAACTTGATTCTTTTTTAGCTTTAATTGAAATTTCTCTTACTTCAGATAAGAATTTTGGAGGAGAAGTTTTACCAATAACAACTTCTCCTGAACTAAGTTTAGATTCTGGATAAACAATCCCATCATCTTCTAAAAACCTATAACTTTCTTCTGTCCTATAACCAGAAACATCTTTTTCAGGAATGCAAATTTCATCTCTTAAGCCACCTGCATAATTTAATTCAATAGAAGTATATGGGCGATAATAAGTGCTTCTTCCAAGACCTCTATCAATAGAACCTTGGTTTAATATTAAAGCATCTTCCATATTATAACCTTTATGAGTCATAACAGCAACAATTACATTTTGCCCTGCAGGATGAACATTTAATGTATCATAAACAAAACTTCTAACAATAGGTTTTTGAGGATAATGCAAAACACTTACATTAGTATCTATTCTACATAAGAAATTAGCAGCATATAATCCTAAGGCTTGCTTTTGTGTTTTACTTCCTCTATTTAATCTTGAAGATTGATCATAATTAGCATAAGGAACTAAAGAAGTAACAACTCCTAAAAAATCAATCTTATCAATTTCAAGATGAGTATGTTCTTCAGTTAAGCCCTCTTTATTTAATGAAACTAAAGCATTTTCTTCTTCAGCAGCATCTAAATATTCAATAATTCCATTTTTAAGTAAATCTTCCCACTTAAATTCTCCACTTTTTAAAAATTTAATATGTTCTTCAGTTAATTTTGACTTTCCTTGTTCAACAATAATTAAAGGCCTCATAACTCTTCCAACTTCTGTTGATAAAAATATATTATTCAATACCTTATTATGTCTAATACTTAATTCAATTGGAAGTTCATTGTTTCTTCTATAATTTTTTAATTCTGAAATAAAATTAAGAGGTTCTTCAATATGTCCAATAAATCTTCCATTAAAAAAAACATCTGTTCCTTTGGCTTCAATTTCTTTTCTCATTCCTAAATTTTTTAAAACCTCAATTAATTTTTCATCACCTAAATCTGTTCTTGTAGAAATCTTTGCTAATAATGCTAAATTTTTTCTTAGTCCAATTTCAGTTCCTTCAGGAGTTTCTACAGGACAAAACCTTCCATAATGAGTTGGATGTAAAGTTCTTGCTAAAAAGTTTTCTTGTTCACCAGGAAGCATAGAGCTTACCCTTTGAAGTTGAGATAAAATAGCAAGATAATTTGTTTTATCCATATTTTGTGTTACACCACTTCTTTCACCAATCCAATTACCTGTTGCAATAGCAGACTCAACCCTATGAGTAAATAAAGTAGATTTAGCAATTGTTTTTATAGAATAAAATTTCTTTCTTTTCTGAACTTTTTGCAATGTATGTTGAATATCTCTAACAAGAATATTCATATTAACTCTAAATAAATCAGTTAATAAATCCCCGCTCATTCTCACTCTTTTATTTGCATAATGGTCTTTATCTGTTAAATTATGAGGGTTTTCCTTAGCTACAAAAAATTGTTTTATAAACTTACATAAAGTAATCGCCTTTTCAATTCTATCCTCTTTTTTCAATCCAATATGTGGTAAAAAATAAGAATCTAATCTTTGTTTTATTCTATCTAAAATCTCTTTATCAGTTCCTTGTAAAGATGTTTGTTCAGCAATTGCCCTCATAGCATCTTCCTCTGTTCTAAGATTAGTAAACTCATATAAATTAACAATTAAACTATCATTTTCTTTTCCAATATATTTTGCAATATCACTTTCTTTTGTTAATCCAAGAGACTTTAAAATCACAATAATAGGTATATTTTTAAATCGAGAAAAAGAAACTTCAAGAATCCCTTCAGAAGTGTCTGTTATTGAAATAGGAATTCTATAACTCCCTCTTTTTGAAAATAATCTTAACATAAGTTCTTTTTTAGCTTTTGATTTTTCAATAAAAGGCTGATTTTCTGCTAAATCCTCAGTCATTACAATAACCCTTTCATTACCATTAATTATAAAATAACCTCCAGGATCTAATGGGTCAATATATCCTTTAATTAATTCTTCTTTGCTTTTTCCAGCTAAATTACAAACATCACTTTTAACAATTACTGGAATTCTTCCGATTTCAACATTATGACTTTCTATTTGTCCTGCTTGTTTAATTGTAATCTCAATATCAATTGGAGCAGAATAAGTTAATTTTCTAATTTTTGCTTCAGTAGGAGTTATTAATTGAGTGCTTCCATCAGCTTCAATAATATTTGGTTTTCCTACTTTAATTTTACCTAATTTAATCTCAATATCTTCTTTTGGAAGAGAATCATTTAATTCATCAATAATCTCTTGCATTCTGTGATTAATAAAGTTATTATAAGAAGTAATATTTGATTCAATTAAACTATGTTCTCCTAAGTATTTTTTAACAAGAACATGTTCTTCTTTTTGCTGAGATTTTTCAATTATCATTTTTTGTTTGGCTTTTTATTTTATTTGTTAACTGATATCTTAATATATCATAATGATGAGTTCTTCTGTTTTTAGGTTATGTTATGAATAGCTTAAGCTACTCTCTTCCCTAGATTTATTTTCTCATCCCCATTAATCTTATCATCTGTCCTCTTAATCTTATCCACCTTCTCATTATATTTTATAAGATATAAGTAATACTAGCATCAAACAGCAACAACTCTGTAATAAATCACTAATTTCTCCTCAATTAGTCTTTCAATTTTAATAACATCCCCAATTTCAGAGTTTTCAGGCAATCCAGGGTCAGTAATTTTGATTTTTGGTAATTGTGTTAAAGAAATATTGAGCTTAAAAAGTAGTTTATCAACCTCTTCAGGTTTTAATTTCACGTGTTTGGGCTGTAAAATATGCATTTTTAAAGGGTTGGATAGATTAGATATGAATATCAAGACCAGATTTTATTTAAATAAAATAAGATATTTACCTTTAACGACTGAATAGTTATAATAAATAATCATAAATATGGTTTATAAATCTTTCGTGTAGAAAGATTTTGTAGAAGCAAGGGACATATGTCCTAGGCAACCACAAATTAGTTCGTGTGTAAAATCTAACTAATTTGATGGAAAAAGAATTAATAAAAAAAGAATACTTTAAACTAAAAATTA
>JAFCDH010000065.1 GCA_017609795.1 Candidatus Pacearchaeota archaeon
TTTGGGGTGAGTATAAACCTCAAGGAGATAACACTCTAAAATGAGGAATCATAAAAAAGTGTTATCCCCTCGAGGAAAAAGAGGTGTTTTTTTTATCTCAAGAAGCAAGTGTATAATTTGCCATCTTGAGATTGTTAATTAATTCCATTAATCTATTGGAATGACTTGATACTTAGTAGCCATACCTTCCCCTGTTTTTCTTACTTGAAAAGTTTTTAGAGCAGGTTTTGATTCTAAAACTGCTTTTAATTGCTCCAAGACAGATGGTGGAACTCTATATTCCACATTATCGATAGTCAGGAATTTAACATTGTATTCCTTTCCCTCATTATCTTGTCTTGTTTCATCTTTAATTTCAAGGTCGGTTTTAACTATGTCCATATCGGCTATATTTTTCATTTTACTTTGCTCGAAAGCTGTTGCGAATTGACTTATTGTTACCATTTTGATTTCAGTTACCTCCTTTCATTCTATTAAACATTTCTCTATATCTTTAATTGATTTTAATTTAGGGTTTTTTTCTATGCGACATTCATAACAAAACCTAGTATGCTTCCTTGTAGTTTTATAAAAACTATCGCAATTACTACAATATCTTAATTTAATTAGTTTCATCTTGATCTGTATGCTTAAACATCTTTAATTTTTGTTTTGCTTTTCCTACATTTAATATAACTTGTATTCCTCTAGGAGTTCTTCTTTTATCTACAACTAATGACAATCTTCTGAAAGCTCTACCTAACCATTTAGCATTTAACCAATCAATTTCACCATCTAAAAAATCTCTAAAGTCATTAACCAATTTAGTTATTGAAACAAACGATAAGTTTTCAGAATTTTGTCTTGAAACAAAATCTATAACCATTACATCTCTACTTTCAACTTCTTCTTCATGCGTTCTCTCTTTTACAATTTTTTTAGCTACTTTGATAATACTTGTAAGAGCTTCCTCACCCATAAGAGATGCAACTAAAAATAAAGGCATAAATAACTCTAAATTTCTTCCAGTTATTTCTGTGTCATGTATTTTATTAAAAAAACTATCTATTCGTTGTTTTCTCAATGTATTAAGTGTAGTATATGTATTATATGTAGTTAATGTAGTATGTGTAGTTAATAAGTCTTCATAATTGTCCTTTGGTGTAGTTAGTGTATTATTAGTAGTATGTGTAGTTAATGTAGTAAGTGTAGTTTTATATCTCTCCATTAAATAGCTATCCCAAAGGGTATAGATGTTCTTTTGGATGATTAAACTACACAAACTACATTCTTTAAAATCTGAGCGTGAAAAGTTCGCACAATCTTTTTCAGAAACTACATTGAAACTACACAAACTACATACTTTGAAGTTTTCCTTTATAAACTTAATGGTTTTGTTGCTTTCAAAACTCTCCGATAACCTTAATTTCAATGGATCTTCACTTTTCTCTAAGACTATAGTAAGACATCTATCTCCTAAGACTTCTTCCATTCCCCAAATATTTGCCATAGTAATAGGTCGATATGGTTCAAATTCTTCTGCTACATGATCTTCACCATCTTTTGTTTTCTGTTTTTTCATTCTAAAGATTTTTGTCCCTCTTTTATAGCTTGAATTCAATAATTCTCTTATTGCTGTTTTATCTTTACCCCCAACGCCTTCAAATTCATCAATCCCAAGAGTTCCTTTAGTTCTAAACAATACTGCTTCAGTAGGTGAAGCCATAACATTTCCTTGATTACTCAAATAAGTAACTAATTTTAGAGTTTTACTTTTTCCACTTCCCCTCATGGCATTAAAAAATAAATAGGGAAAACTCTCAAAACTTTTATGATAATATGTTCCAACAATCCATAAAGCAATTAACTCATAATAATCTTCATTCATATCAATATACTTTTTCAAAGTTCTCTTAATCAAATAAAAATTTTCTCTTAATTGGCTTTTAGCTTTTTCAAGTGTTTCTTCTTTTTCATCAAGGATTTTTGAAGCCAACTCTCCTTTGCTTCTTGCAATTCTCCTCTTTTTAACATCACTTCCTTTTTTAATATCCATTCATATAACCTCTTTAAACATTTCTGCCCACCTATTCACAAACTCAATCTCCAACTCAGTAGGATTTTCTTTAGAAAATATCTCACCTATTTTTTTAGATCTAAATAATTGTGTGTCTTTATGTATCTGTTCTGCTCTTTTCTTTTCAGACCATTCATCATATTCAAAATCAGTATCAAATCTCATAAGCACCCCTTTTTTTTAAGATTATTTTGCTGGAGCGATAATCTCGCAGGATTTAGATAGCTGGTGAATCTTAGTGTTAAATTCAACTTGACTTGAGCTTGTTCCAATAATTTCCTTATTACATTTAGAGCAATGCCCTACATACATTTTCCTATCTATTACTTTTTTTTCTATTTCCATATCTACTCTAACCCATAGTCTTATATAAAGGTTTGTATTATTAAGAATATAAATCTCCTATTACTAATCTCATTTGTTGCTTATCATCATAACTAAATATGTTAGGGCTAACATAATGACTTGCTGCTGTTCTTATATCGTGTCCTATGTGTGCTGTTAATGGAAGATCACTAACACCCCAACTCATTAACCAAACTTCTAATGTCTTTCTAAAAGTATGACTTGAGATATTCCAATAATCTTTTATTCCTGCTTTTTTTCCTGCTTTTTTGTATGCTATGTTTAAAGCTGGATTTGAAAGAATCCCTAAATAATCTTCAGGATCTTTCCCCTTCAATTCTTTTTTCAAATATTTAGAAAATTGTGTAGAAATAGGAATGATTCTTATCTTCCCTTTTTTCTCTCCTTTTTTTGATTTTGTTTTTGTTATCCTCAAAACTATTCTTTTACTTTCAAAATCTACATCTGAAACCTTTACATTTATTGCTTCATTAATCCTTGCTCCTGTGTTGATTAAAAATATTACAGAAAATCTTTGCCTTTTTTTTAAGCAATTCTCAAAATCCATATACTCTTTTGGGAATAGAAATCTATCTTTGTTGTCCTTTAGAGTATAAGTCCTTCCATTCTTTCTTGTTAAAGATTTTAACAACCCCTTTGCTTCCTGTGTAACTTCCATTTTTTAATGCCTTTTTAAAATGTTTTGCTATAAAGATTAAAAAAAAGGCATTTAAATAATTTATTCTTTTAAATAACAGGCGTCTAAACTCTTGATCCCATAGCATCACTTCTATTAACTCTTGTTTCCCAATAATGGTCTGCCCTCTTTTGTATGCCTAATTTGTGGTAAAACTTTAACGATTACTCCTGCTTCTTGAGTAGATAAAATTTTTTTGTTTCTCAATGCCTTTTTCATTCCAATACTTTCGGCTCGTCTTGATTTATATGTTTGAGTTTTTGTTGATTCTTTTCCTCTCCTCATTCCTAAACTCTCGTCAAGTTTTGCTTTATAACCCTGTTTTTTTTGGATCTTTTTATTTACCCAAAAATTATCAATTAAATTTACATTCACCATTCTTTTAATAAGATTTCCTCATTTAAGTAATTTTTTATTTATTGTTAAGAGAAGAAAGATAGAGTTATGATATATCAAGAGTATCTATCAACTCTTTTCAGACAATTTTCTTCTCTTAACAAATATGATATTTTATTTTTCATTTTATTTCTAAAATACATTCAAGGGCTTCAATCCATCCTTGTAATATAAGTTTTTGATCTCCATCACCTAAATAATAAACATCTTTATCAAACATTTCTTTTTCTTCCTTATATATTTCTAAAATTTCTTCTTTATCTTTCATTTTCTAAAACCTCAAACTTCATAAAATCAAATTGTTTA
>JAFCDH010000066.1 GCA_017609795.1 Candidatus Pacearchaeota archaeon
AAAAAATATTTAAAACAGAATGTGTCCAAACAATCATATAAGGTAATAATTTTGATTCTATTGTAGTATCAAATCCTAGGGGAATATTTCTCATCATATCAATTCTAAAAAGAGAACCTTCTTCAACAATTGTTTTAGCATATCTATAAAATAACCAAGGATCTAAATCAGGTCCTAATGTCCAAGTATTTGTAGTAATATCCCATAAACCAGGATTTCCACCATGATTATGCATAGGCATGCTTCTAATGTAAACCCCTAAAATTATAGCAATAATCAAAAAAATAATAACCCAGATTGACTTTGTTTTAAAAAGATTAGTTATTTTTTCTTTTCTTTTTTTAATTAAATCTTCAGAAATTATATGTTTGTCTTTTATTTCTTCTTCAAGAATCTCTTTAGTTTCAGATATACTTTCTCCAACTATACTCTTTTCTACAGGATTTTCTAGTATTCCATTTTCTTTTTTATTATCTTCAATTTCTTCACTATTCTCAATAATATCCTTCCAATCCATTTTTACAAACCAACAATTTTTAATATTTAAGGTTTTGTGTGGATGATTGATGATAAAAAAATTCAGATTATTCCAATCTAAGAGATAGAAGAAAATATAAATATTCTATTTTGATATTATGATACACATCATTGGAGAATAAGTTATCAATTTTAAATTAATCAACCTAAACTTTAAACTACTCAAATCAAAAATTTAAGAAAATAGTAGAAATATAATAATATCAATATCTTAATGAAATATAATATTATAAATTATTAAGATTAAGCTAAGCAAATCATTTTTAAAACTTAAAAATTTATAGAAATTCCAGTTAAAAAGAATTAAAAATAATCAGATTTTAAGATAATCAAAATGAAAAAAATCACAAAGTCCAACTAATATCTTTAGGGGCAGTTTTTTGAATATATTCTTCTTTTATTTTTTCTTTTCCTGTGTATTCAATTTCCCATATTTTAACTGGCCCTTGAAAAATTTCAAGGGAATAATTTTCTTTAAGAAAATAGACAAATTCAGATAAATCAAGTCCTTGATGATTTAATTTATCTATGTCTAAACCAGGTTCAGAATGAACTAATTTAAAATTAGGAAAATTATTAAAAGTATCATTTAAAAGATAAACTTGAGCAAACATACTTTTAATTGCTTTTGGAGAAATATACATTACAGCCCCAATTGAATTTACATCAACCACCGGTTCTTTTATTACTGTTGGAAAAAAATAAGCACAAGCTTCGATACCTGAATTAAAATCAATTAATTCTTCATTATAATATAAATATCTTAAATTAACTATATGTTGTTTTCCTTGATAAAATATAATGGCATAAGGTTGATTCGTTTTTGTAATCTTATTTTTATCTTGGTTTTCATCCATAGGTAAAAATATAGCTACAATTTGTGCTTTTTCTTTTGGAAGCAGAATCTCTTTTCCATTTTCATTAATTATTAAATCCTCATCTAAATTCTCAGATTTTGGAACAATTGAATAAACAAAATTAATTTTATCTTCTGTTTCTTGTTCTTCTGCTAAAACAAAAAGATTAATTAAAGCAGCTTTATCTAATTCTTCATCACTTCCAATTTTTGAAAAAATTACATACTTTCCAATATCTGTAGAATCAATTAATAAATGAGTAGCATTATGATTATATAAAAATTCCAAGGCTTCTTGTTGATTATTCCCTGTTAAAACTAACCTTCCCATTAGATAATTCCAATAAATAATAGCATTACCTCCATCTAAAATAGTTGCTCTCTCTCCTAAACTCTGAACCCAATATCCATAATCCCACCAATGTGCAAAAACAGCATCTTTTGAAGTTTCTTCCCTTACCCATTTCATTGCCTTTTGCCATTGTTGATTATAAGGAGAAACAAACATTTCTTTTGAATAAGATTTAACATTATTATAAAATATAAATAAACTAAAAATACTTAAAATAATAATTAGAATCATTAGACTTCCTAAGATAATTTTGCCAACATCATCTTTATTTTTTATAAATTTTTCAATACTATAAACAATTAAATAAGCCACAAAAATACAGGCTATAACCCCTAAAAGTATAATTAATCTTATAGATCCTCTAAGACTAATTAAACATAATCCAAACAAAGCAAACAATAATAAAAACTCATAATCTATTTTTTTAAATCCTTTGTTTTCTTTTTTATAATATTTTATATAGTAATAAATTATAAATCCAATTAAAAGAAGAATAGATATAAAATAAAATAATTTACTAATAAAAGTTTCTCCGTTTAAAATACTAAACTCAGAATATTTTGAAAATACAATTCCAAAAAAGAATAAAATGTAAAATCCAGTTAAAATCCAAGAATCTCTTGATTTAATTTTATTTAGCATTTTCTTAAATAAAACAACAGAACCTGCAAAAAACAACCAAAATAAAATAGGAATATTTTTTAAAAAAGGTCCAAGATATATTCTCCATTCTTTATAAAAAGTTGGCTGGCTTTCAGCAATAGTCATTGCAAATTTCCCAATCTTTGGAAGGATAATAGACTTAGGACCAATAACAATTAAACCAAAGAACCCAAATAATATAAAGGAAATAATAAATGAAATAAGATTTTTAGGAATTTTATATTTATTTAATATTTTTGTCTTTGATAATTTAGTTTTCCATAAAGCAAAGTGAATTAAAAATATACCAAAAACCCAAAGAGCAGGACCAAAATTTAAAGAAGGAAGAATAGAAATCAAAGAGTGCCTTGTTGAAAATATTAATATAATTAAAAGCGATAAAAACATCCATAAACAATAAACAATAAATTCTTTTTTATGAACTTTATCTAAGATAAAAGCAATAAGACTAGTAAGGGCAATTGTTAAAAAAACAAAAAGAACACCCCCCCAAATTAAACCCATTAAACCAGTAATAATTCCAGCTAAAATACTAAATATTATTGCTTTTTTTAAGGTTTCAGATTTCCAAGACTTTAAAAAAAAGTAAAATGATAAAAACATAAAAAAGAAAGCAGCAGATTCTTTTTCAGGAATTCCTGCAATTGTTCGTGATAAAAACACAGGAATAACTATCATAAAAAATGTTGAAATTAAGGCAATAATATTAGCTTTTGTTATGCTTCTTTTAGATTTTCTAATAAAAATCTCTCTAACAAAAAGAAAAAATGCAATTA
>JAFCDH010000014.1 GCA_017609795.1 Candidatus Pacearchaeota archaeon
TAGATCTCCTTAATAGAATTATTAAAGATATTCTTTGACAATTTGTAAACTCTTTATTTCCTGTTTTATTAAAGTGCATAGGCATTCCAGAAGAATGGAAAAGGTTAAGTAATTAATTATGTAGCTCATTATAATGTTTAGGTAGAGTTTTTTATGAAAGCATACTCTACCTAAGCAGGTTTAGATTAACTAATTTTCGGTTTTAATTAGAACTCCGGACAGCGCTCACTCTCTCCACTTAACCACCACGTCATCTGTTCTTTCTTTAGAATTAATATCAATCTTATCAATATCCTTATCTTTAACTCCAAGACCTTTATTAAACATAATTTCTCCTAAATAAGCAATCATTGCACCATTATCTTGCAGAAGACTATTTTCAGGAACAAAAAACTTAGCCCCTCTTTCTTTACACATTATTTTACACATTTCTTGCAAGCGAGTATTACATCCAACACCCCCTCCTAATAATAATTCTTTTTTGTCTGTATGAGCAAGAGCTCTTTCAGCAGCCTCAACCAACATTGCAAAAACTGTTTCTTGTAAAGAAAAAGCTAAATCTTCAACATTATATTTTCCAGAATCATGAATTTGTTTTAGTTTAGTTAAAATACCAGAAAAAGCAACATCCATTCCTTTTAATCTATAAGGCAATTCAATATATTCTCCTTTCTCAGCTAATTTTTGTATCTTAGGTCCTCCTGGAAAACCAATATCTAAATAACGAGCAAAATTATCAATAAAATTCCCAACACCAATATCAAGAGTTTCACCAAATACTCGATATTTTCCTCCTGCATATGCAATTATTTGTGTATTTGCTCCAGAAGCATATAAAAGAACAGGATCTTTAGCACCAGTCATTCTTCCAATCTCAAGGTGTGCAACACAATGATTAACACAAACAACACCAATTCCCAATTCCTCTGCTTTTCTTTTTGCAAATTTCATTCCTTCAATTAAACAAGGAGATAAACCAGGAGCAGAAGAAAAAGCAATAGCAGTAATCTCATTCTCATTAACTTCTGCCTTTTTCAAAGCCTCTTCATAAACTTTATCACAAACTAATGCATGATGCTTAGCAGCATCAATAGGAATTATCCCTCCTTTTTTAGTTGTATAACTATCTTTAACATTACAAAGAATCTTTTTATTTTCAACAAGCCCTATTCCAAAAGTATGTGCTGTTGATTCTATTCCTAGGATCATTTTGGATTCTCCTTTTTAATTTCTGTATCTTCAAAATCTTTTTCTCTTAATTTAACCCATCTAGAACAGACATTTAATAAATGATTAGAACGATAAAATAAACTTTTTCTTTTATTCTCAAAGTATGTATAAAGTACAACCTCAATATCCATCTTTTCTTTTATCATTTTGATAATTGGAGCAAAATCTGAATCAGAAGAAATTAATATGACTTTTTTTATATTCGAAAATTCTTCTTTGAATAAACATAAATCTGCAACAATCCAAGAATCAACTCCTTTTTGATTAAATTTAATTTTTCCTTTTTCATCAAATATTCTTTGGCATCTTCTTTCTCTTACTGTTACCCAATTTTTTTTATCAAGCATTTTTTTAATCTTATCATATTTTTTCTTCCGAAATCTTTCATCTTCAGTTGGATATTTACTTTGAAAAGAAGGGGCCATATAAACAAAAAGATGCTTTAAATTCAAATTTTCTTTTTTACAAATATTTCTAAAGGTTTGTAGAAATTTTTTCTTTTTTTTAGTTATTTTTTGAAAATATCTCTTAACTAATCTAAAAAACCCATCATCAACAAGAATAATAGTATCTTCCATTATAAAAAAACCTCCAAAAAATTATAACAAATAAAAAGCATCCGGCGACCACAAAGATCACCGGGGAATATACTCACAGTCCGAAGACTGCTATTAATATTAAGTTCTAACGGTTTATAAAAATTGCTATTTTCTACCATCTTCCTATCTTTCTTGCATATGATTTCATTTCGTCAGGAATTAGATACCCCCTTAAATAAAGCCCTTTCATTATCTATTTTGAAAATATTTTCTCCCATTCTTTAGCAAAGAGATAAGATTCTTTAGCATATCCTCTTTTTATAACTTCCTTCTGTGTTTTAATTTCAATTTTTCTTGAAAAAGATGTATTAATCCACCAACTTAAAATCTTCCTAAAATTATGAAATAAACTACTAAAAAAATCTTTCTTAAAATAATCTAAGATTATATGAGAAAGTTCATGTGCTAATTGTGATTTTAAAAATTTAATACTTGTATTTCTTCTATGTTTATTAATAAAAATATAATAATTTTCAAATCCTTTTCCTGCAAAACTCCAACAAGAAACAAATCTTGGAAATTCTACTAATTTAACTTCTCCCTTCTTCAGCTCAGGAAAACTCTTATTAATCAATTTATTAATAACCTCTCTATATCTTTTAGTTTGATCTTCCATAAAAAACCCAACAAAAACAATTATATAAAAAGAACTACAAAAAAATAAAAAATGTCAATAAGAAACACCTCTTTTTCCCAAAGACATCAATAATATAAAGTTTCAGATTTTAATTTTACTTCTTTTTTTTCTTCTTTTTTCTTCCACCTCTAGCCATTACTGCTTCACATAAATTTCCTGAACCATCAATATAATACAAATGACCTGGTTTTCTATCAACTACATTTTTTTTAATTACCTTTCCCATTCTCTTTACCTCCTTTTAAATGATATATATTTAAAACATTTTAAGTATTTAAAGGTTTCTCTCGTCGAGAAATCTTTATTTATCAACCTTAAATATTATTAATTTTATATTTTAATATTTCTCTCAAAAAAATCAAGTTATGCTTTTTCTTCAAAGTTTAATTATTTTATTAATTATCAGTTAAAAATAACAATTTAGAAAAAGCTTTATTATTGGAAGGGATTTCTAAAAGTTTATCAAATTTAAAAAAAGGCTTAATTAAAGTTCTCCAATTTCTAATTAATTTAGCGTCGATAACTTCATCATTATTAAACCAAATTGCAATAAAAGGCTGACAAAAAAATGAATGGATTGCTCTTCTCCTAGATTTTCTAAAAACAAAAAGTAAAGGTTTTTTCTTTAATCCAAACATAAGCCCTAACCCTTTAGAAAAAACATTAGCACATTTTTCAACCTCTAATTCAAAATCTTTTTCCTTATAATTAAATTTAAATTTCATTTTATTCTCTTTTTAAAATATTGATTTGGATCATAACCTTTTTTAAAGGTTTGTTTTATTTACCTATATTTCTACAAGCTCAATCAAGAGATATTATCTGAATAGCCTAGTCTAATCATCTTCAAAACTCTAAGTTTTATAAGATTTAAGTTTTAATTCATCTCAACAATACAAACTATCTATATATTTTCTATACAACTTCTCAACATTTTTTGTTGTAACAACATTATGATGTTTAAATCCTCCACCAAAACAATTTGGAATATGCATTAATTCATGAATTAATGTTTTATCTTGCTCTTCTCTTGACATTTTATCAAATCTTTCACTAATAATCTCTATAATATAAACTGCAGAAATATTCAAACATTTCTGCCAGATTTTAGAAAGAGCATGACATCTTGCAATTGTTCCTCTGCTTTGACTTCCTTTACTTCTAATAGCATAAACTCCTGAAAATCTAACATGATTCATATTAATCTTTTTAGCTATCTTATAAAGTCTTTCCATAATATCAGGAGCAAATTCATATTTTATTGGCATCTTTTATTCAAAATTATTTATTTTTTGGAATCTCTATAAATCTTCAAGATTTTCACATCCATAACTTAATCTTATCATCTCCATCTCATTATATTTTATAACATATAGGTATTTTAATTATATTCAAACATGTCCTGGACATAATATATTATATTTTATTTGTTTTAATTTTTTTATAGATTCTTGTATTTCTATTTCAGAACCTCCTTCAAGGTCTGTTCTTCCTCTTCCTTGATTGTGAAATATTGTATCTCCTGAAAAAAGAATATCCTTGTAAATAAAACAAATAGAATCTCTTGAATGCCCAGGCGTTAATATCGGCTTTATTTCTAAAGGAAGTTCATCAACATTCTCATTAGTTATTATTTTTGCATTTGAAAATAAACTAAGATTTCCATCATGATCCCAGTGTTTATGGGTTATAAGAACAAAATCAATATCTTCTGGTTTTAATCCAAGTTCCTTTAAATCTTTTACAAGTTCTTGTTCATTATCTTTACAAGAAGTATCAATTAAAATATTTTTATTTAATTTTAAAACATACACAGTACTGCCAAAAGCATCAAAGCATAATTGATAAATATTTTCAGATATTTTAGATATCATCGTGTCACAATCTCAAGCCCATCTCTATGTTCTAATTTATGTTCTTTTCCAACTGCCTTTTTAGTTCTTATATCAATTGCTTTAATAAATTTCTCGCCTAAATCAGTATGAATAATATAAGCAAAGTCTAATGCAGTACTTCCTTTAGGAATTAAAAAACAATCAGGAAGAACATTTCCTTTTGAATCTGTTAGTTTTCCTCCTGCAGGAAAAACAGCAATATAATTTAATAAATCAAAAACAACAGAATTCAAAACCTGCTGTATTCCAGTATTCTCATAAACTTTTAACACATTCTTCTTTATGCTTTCTAAAGCATTTTCTTGCTCTTCATTTAATTTTCTTTTTACTACAAAACTATCTTCTCCAGGAACATAATCAATTAATTCTGCTTTGCTTGCTTCACGCAATGCAAGTTCAGAATCTGCACTACAAGGAATAATAATTAATTCAGGGTAAGCTTTTTTCAAGTTCTTTATATTCTCTTGAGCTGCCTCTTTATCACATTTATTTGCCGCAATTAACATTGGTTTAGTCAAATGTCTTAATTCATGTGCAAACTTTAACAATTCTTGCTCTTTCCATTCAGCAGGTTTATTAGTATTATAATTTCCTTTTAATAAAACCTGTTTAACATCTTCTTCTCTAACTTTTAAACCAGAAAATTGAGTTGCAACTGCACAAGCAAAGTTCTCCTTACTGCTTTGAATTTTCTTTGCAAAAGATTTCCACACTTTTTTTAAAATTCCCAAATACCATAAATCTAATTCATTTTCAAGCATTTGAACATCATCAACAGGATTATATCCTTTTGTTTCTTTTCCTTTTGCATCTGTTTCACCAGAAGCATCTACAATATGAATAAAAGCATCTGCGCTTGTTAAATCATCTAAAAACTGATTTCCAAGGCCTTTTCCTTTACTTGCTCCTTCAACTAATCCTGCAACATCTATTAATTCAACAGGAACAAATCTTTTTCCGTTTACACAATAACCAGCACGAGGATTACATTGCACACCTAATTCTTTACATAAAGCATTAATTCTAACATAACCTACCCCATGATTAGGTTTTATTGTTGCAAAAGGATATGCAGCAATAAGTATATCTGCTAAAGTACAAGCTTTAAAAAATGTTGATTTTCCACATGATGGTTTTCCTAAGATTCCAATTAACATTTTAATTTAATTTTATTTAAAATATTTAAAATCTTTTCTTTTAAATTATCTATATTTAAATTATTTGGTATTATAAAATCAGCCATTTCAATACATTTATCAACTTGTTGGCCATATTCTGGTTGATTAATTCCTGCATCCCTTTTTTCAGCAATTAAAAATTCTTCCCATGTCTTTGGATTTTTAGGATTAGAGCTTTTCTTCACTCTATTAAACCTAATATCTTGTAAACAGTCAATATAAATTAAAAAAAATTTACCAGTTTTTCTTAATTCCTTTATTTCGCCAGGATTTCTTAAACCATCAAATACATAATCATTATTTAAATCTATTTTTTCCAAAATTTTTTTGACCCAAGCTCCTCCTCCTTCTTCTCTTCTAACCTGATCTCCTAAATTTTGCAGATTTTCTCTATTAACCTCAATCATTCTTTTTTTAGCCTCTTCACTAATTACATCAGAAAAAACAACAAAGTTAAAGTTAAAATTATTTAAAACTTCTGCAACAGTTCCTTTTCCAGAACCAATCCTACCAACAAGTCCAATTAACATAAAAAAGTACAGAGAAAAAGCTTTAAATATGTTATTAATATGAGTTTTATATGAGCCCATAGCTCAGTCTGGTTTAGAGCGCTGCTCTTATAAGGCAGAGGTCCCAGGTTCAAATCCTGGTGGGCTCATATATAATATAATATTGCCCTAAGTAATATTATCAATTTAATTTATTAGATTTATCCAAGTGCATCAGGTTCAAATACTTCAATTCGTTATCAAAAAGAGAATTGAAGTTCCCAAAAATTATAAAATAATTTTTTAGGACCTGAAAGTTTTTAATTTACAATCTTAATCATAAAATAAGAATTAAAGGCTTGAGCAAGTGGGCTCATTTAATATTTTAGACAAAAAACATTTTTTTAAAATGAAAGAAAGATTTACAGAAATAAAAGGGTTAGATGCTAAAGGAAAAGCTGAGATAACCAAAAGAATCATAGATAATAGATATAATATAAAAGAAGAATCTGATGATACTGGAACCTCTTTTATATGTACCAAACCAGGAAGACAAACTCATAGAATATATATTAGAAAAGATCAAAACAAACAATAGTTTTAAAAACCAAATTTCTCTTTAAAAAATATACAAGCCCCTTTCGTCTAGTGGCCAAGGATACAGCCCTTTCAAGGCTGTGACACGGGTTCAAATCCCGTAGGGGGCATTGCATCATTTTGAGGATTTGAAGGAAAAATTAAATAGAATTAAATAAAATGGTTTATTACTTTCCCCTCTTTTTATGTTTGAAAGAGGATGTTGAAAGTTATAAATGTTTGTTGGAGATCTACATTAACTCTTGTTTTAAGAAAGAGAATCAACTATTTCTCTCCATTCATTAACTTGATATTTATAATGTTGTATTATTTCTATTGGATCATTATAATGTTTTGCTATTTCAAGTTTTCTTAAATATTTAACAAAATAATGTCTAGCTTTTTTTAATCTTTTTCTATTTTTCTTTGAAAGATAACTTTCTTTTTCATTAATGCTTTGTTCTTCAATATCTTCTAATTTTAGTTTTCTTTGGAAATACCAGCTATTTAATCTTCTTTGAATTGACTCAGGGCGAAAATGGGTCAAAAGAAAAGAGGGAATTTCAACAAGAATACCAGAATCCTTTATATTTAAAACCTTTAATTCAACTCCTTTTCTCAATCTTAAATCCCTAGTTTCATCTAGAAATTCGTCATATGCTCGTGTGCCAATTAGGGGAGGAGTACATATAACAATATCTCCTATTTTAAAATGGTTCACATCATATGTTCTTTTTAATCTATCCTTATTCTTATGTTTTTTCATTAATAAGTTGTTAAATTAATGGATTTAAAAAAGTTTTGGTTTATTTTATCTTAGATTTTATGTTTTCAATGCTTTGTAATTTAAAAGGAGTTTCTATTATAACTATTGAATCAAGGATTCTATATTCATATCCTGTAGTTAAAGGATCTTAAAATTTTATTTTGCCTCTTTTTTTATTATTAATAGAAGAATTAAGGGGATTTAAAAGTTGTTGAAACTCTATTTTTGGGTTTTATCAATAAAGAAAAAAATTTACTCAATCAATTCCATAGGTAAATATTGCCTTAGTTTTTCAGGAATTTGCTCTATTTTTATTTCTAAACCTCTTTGTTTTGCTAGTTTTGAAATTGCGACTGCTGGAATGGAAAAGTACCTTGAGGATATATTTTTATAGATTCCCCATCTTACCTGATTATAGTGTCTTTGTAATAACTTTCCTAAATTATCATCAAATAAAGCTTCATCTTTTTCCATAACAGCCTTATATAACTGACCTTGATAATAAAATTCAATCCCAGCTTTATCTTTATATACTTTAATATTTGAAATATTCTCAATTGCTTTTTCATTCTTTCCTAAAATAAAATTCCTTAAAGCATCTGTTGTATTTAGACTAAATAGATGTATTTCATCATCAAAAGATGTTAAATCAAAATGACTTTTAATATTCATAACTATTCTTTTTGCTAAGTCTAAATCATTAGAAATAATTGCAGAGTATATAGCGTCTTTTGACAAATGTCTTTGATAAAATTCATTTGTTTTAATCGATAAATTTGCTAATTCTTCTGCATATTCAGCAGCCTTCCTAAAATGTTTTTTAACTTCACTAATTGGTTCTCCTAAGGCATATTTCTCAAGAGCAATATCTTTTTCGCATCCAACAAGACTCCCATAATTAAAGCCAACCATTCCAAAGTTTTTTTGATTAAGGAATCTCTTGATACAATTTAAAAGACTTTTTTTCCTATCTTCAATTCCATTTATATACTTTAAAATATCTTCTTTATTAATATTTACTCTTATCTGATTTAACATTTTATTACTAAAAAATAGTGACTATTTAAAACTTTTGATTTCTTATTTTCCAAATTCTGGGAAATTTTGTATTATAAAATCTTCTTCAGAGAAATATATGGGTTTTCCTGTTGGAAGAGGCACACAAAGAGAAGATTTGGCTTTAATTTGGAGCGAGTATCAAACAGCTGTGAAACTTTACAAAGAATTAGAATCCTCTAAGACTCCAAAGGTATTTGTTCAAACTGCTTTAAAAGATGAAGTTCCTAAAAATAGTTCAAGCCATTTAAATATAACTTCAACAGGTTTATTACTTTCAGATCCTTGGGCATATGATAATCACAGCAATCCACTAAAAGACTCCATTTTAGGAGATTTGAAATATCAAAGATTTTCAGAAATACATAAAACTAAATTTTAAATACAAGATAATTGTAAATATATAATGAAGATTAAAGAAAAACAAGTAAAATCTATAATTACAAAAAGTAATTTACCAGATGCAGATTTTGTTATGAATCCTTACATTGGTTGCCAACATGCTTGTAAATATTGTTATGCAGATTTTATGAAAAGATTTACAGGACATAATGGAGAAGAATGGGGTTCTTTTGTAGATGTTAAAATTAATGCTCCAGAAACTATCAGTTTAAGATTTATAAAAAAAGATTCTCTAATTTTAATAGGTTCAGTAACAGACCCCTATCAACCTTTAGAAGCAAAATATAAAATTACTCGAGAGTGTTTAGAAAGATTATTAGAATCACAACCAAGATTAGAAATTTTAACAAAATCCTCTCTTGTCTTAAGAGATTTAGATTTATTAAAACAATTTAAAAATTTAAGAGTAGGAGTTTCTGTAGGAGTTTTAGATAATGATCTTTCTAGAAAATTAGAGCCTTGTGCATCATCGCCAAAGCAGAGATTAGAAACATTAAAAAGACTTCATGAAGAAGGAATAAGAACATATTTATTTATCTCTCCAATGTTCCCAGAAATTACAGATTTTAAGGAATTAATAAAACTTTCAAGAGAGTATGCTGATGAAGTTTTGTTTGAAAATTTAAATATTAGGGCAAATAATAAGAGAAATATTTTTAATTTTCTTCAAGAAAACAGACCAGAATTAATTCCTCTTTATGAACAAATTCAAAAAGATCAGTCTTATTGGAATGGTTTAGAAAAAGAAATATCAAAATATTGTGAACAATCTAAAATTCCTTATAAAATTTATTTTCATCATGGAAGAAAAAAATGATAGATAAACAATTAATAGATTTTTTACAAAGAGCAAAAAAAGCTACTTTTGCTTCTAAAACTGCTGAACCAGTAAAAACTAAAGATAATGGATTAGAATATAGCTATGAAGAAAGACCTTTTTTATATAAAGATAAATATTTTGGATATTTTACTGACACTGGTCAAGAAATAGTTTGGTATAATGGAGTTCCAAAATGGTCAATGTCTTATAGAGGGGGAATGTTATCTCATGAAGATTTGTCAAGTAGATGTTTCTCCTTCTTAAAGAGATGTTTACAAAAATTTCCAGAAGATTTTCCTGTTAGAGGTCCAAAAAATTATGAAGAAGGAGATTTTAGATATGAAAATAAGTGGGAAGGAGATATAGATAGTTTTTTTGGAGAAGAGAAGATATTTTGGAAAAATGAACAAATTTATTTTAGAAATTATTTAGGAGGGAACATAAAATAATTTCAAAACCAGCATAATCTTTAAAAGTACCACATCCCTAATAGAATTATACAATTATAAGTTATAATAAGCACAAATAAATAAAAAAACAACTCATTAATTCTGCCAAAAGGGTCTAGGTTTCAGCAGGGGGCATATTTTATAAATATTAAATTTTTTATATATTAAAGGAGGTTAAAATGATATCTGTAAAAAATTTTACAACTTTAGATTCAGCACTTTGGGAAGCTTCAATATTTACAATTACTTTGTTTCTTATATCTGTTTGGTCAGGTCTTGCAAATTGGGTAATTAACACAAATTGGATATGGTTCTTAATTATTGGAATTATTATAGGAATTAAACCAACAATTAAAGTACTCAAAACCATTTAAAAATCTCTTATTTTTTATTTTTTTAATTTAATAAGAAATCTAGTTTGTTTAACTAAAATTAAATCTCAAGTTAAGTTTTTTGCAATAGCATGATTAAATTTAAATAACTCTTTTTCTTGGATAAAATATGGAAAAGAAAAAGAGTGTGAACCAGGTAGTAAAGCATCAAGTTAATAAAAAACCTCAAGTTCATAAAGCTCTAACTCATAAAACTTCTAAAAGAATGACAACAAATTTAGCAAAAGCTCAACCATTTGAAAAATTAATGGAGCCACCAAAAACTAAATTTGGATTAAGAAATATATTACAGGCAATAGTTGGAGCAACAATTCTTGCAATTCCTATTGGTTTTACAGAAGAAACCTGGAGACTTGGTGAAAACTTACCTATGTGGAATATAATTATACTTTTTTTTATGTCAATATTTTTTGTTACCCTTTTTGCTTATAGGTATTTTAAGAAAAGAGTTCAGAAATTTTATTGGTATGATCTTGTGAAGAGGGTTGGCTCAATATATCTTGTTTCTTTTATTGTTGTAGCTTTAATTTTATTTATAATACAAAAAGCTCCTTGGAATTCTGATATTCTTTTATCTTTTAAAAGAACAATAATTGTAGCTTTTCCATCTTCATTAGGAGCAACTATTGCTGGAAGTTTGAAATAGTTTTAGGAAGATAAATCTAACTAAATCTTAACCTTCTTGGTATCTAGTAACTATTTTTAAGCTGAGTTGATGAGTAGCTTAATCTTTTCTTTTTTATCTTATTAAATTCATTAAAATACTAGAATAAAGCCACCAAAACATTTAAAAACACTTAACTATTATATTAGTTATATGGAATTAATAGAAGAATTAGAAGATTTAAGAAAAATTTTATCAAAACGAGAGATTGAAGTAGTTGTAAAAAGATTAACAAATCAACCGATAAATCAAACAGAAAGCAATTATTTAAGTAAATCTATAAGGCCTAAACTAAAGGTTGCTCAAATTGTAACATCTCTAAATTTGCTTTCTTTAATAAATTATAAAAGAAAAAAATATGAAAGAGAAAATAAAATAATAAAAGATAAAATATTGAGTTCTCTTGAAAATGTTATAAAAAATAACAATATTAAATCTATAATTTTATATGGTTCTTATATACAAAACAAACATACTAATTATAGAGATATTGATGTAATGATAATTTTAAAGAAAAAGATATGGAAAACTTCTGCTGAAAAATATAGAATAGAAAAAAAGATTGAGGATAATGGTGAATTAAATATTGATGTAAATTTAGTTCTACATAAAGATCTAATAAAAGTTTTTTCTTATAGTCCTTTATTACAGACAGAATTAGAAGATTATGAATTAATTTATGGTAGCCTTAATTTAATTAAAAAAATAAAAATAAATAAAACTTACCTTTATAGAAAATTATTAGAAACAGAAGGAATTTTAGAATTAGGAAGAGAAATTAAATCAAAAAATATTTATAACGCTTTACGAACTTGTTTGTCTATTAAATTATTTCTTAAAAAAATAGTTGATAATAAATTAGTTACAAAAGAAATTGTAAATAATATTGGGATATCTACTGTAGAAAATCTAATTGAAAATAGAGCAAGTCCAATACAAAAAGAAATAGCTTTAAAATATCTTGATTATTTGTATGAATATCTTAAAGAGGAGTTGAAATGAGCAAAAGAAAAAAACTTGAAATTTTAACAAAATTTATTGGATTGAATGAAGCACATAAAATTTTGATGTTATTGACAAACAAATTAGAATCTATTAATAAAATTCAATCAGAAGCTGATCATTATAATGAATTAGCAATGCAATTATCAAGGGGAAATTGGAACAATCAAGATATAGAACAAATTGAAGAACTAGCAGAAAAACAATGTATAAAAAACTTAAACAATACAAAGATATTGGAAATAATAAATATTCTATGATTGATGAATGTGACATCC
>JAFCDH010000067.1 GCA_017609795.1 Candidatus Pacearchaeota archaeon
ATCAACATTTTCACAACTCTTTTGGCCTAGAAAAAAGAAAAGTGAATCATATCCTACAGAAATTAAACTTCCAGATAAAGATTATACTAAAATAACTCCTGAAAACCTAAGAATTGTTCAAAAAGCAAAAGGTTTTTGTTCTGGATTAGATAAAGAAGTTATTCAAGCATTTAAAACAGCAAATAAAGAATGGTTTGAACAAGAAACAGGATATAGTATGAAAAATCTTCCTAATGAAGATTCTCCTGTTAAAAGAATAAGAATGTTAGCTAGTAAAAAACCAGTTATTATACAATTAGTAAAAGAAGAAGTTCCAGAATATAAAGAAATCATAGAAATGTTACAAACAGAAATAGCTGACTTAGAAGCACATGGAGGAATATTACAAGGATACAAAACAAAACAAACTAAACAAGGAACCTACATTAATATGAAGAATTTACAAGAAAGATTAGAAATAAATCAATTAAAAGCAGATAATTTAGTAAAAATAGAAGGAAGATTTGAGATTGTTCCTTAATTATTCCCCTTCATCCTCCTCAAACCTCTCAAATTCTTCATCATCCTCATCATCATCAAATATTTCATAATCTTTAAGAATTCTTCCACTTGTGTGAAAAATATCATCAAAATCTTTCATTTTACATCAAATTTAAAGAGATAAGAAGTATATAAGTTTATTCACAACTAATATCTTGTTGGATTCTAAAGTATATAAATCTTTCTTTGCTTTATCGACGATAAAGATAAATTTATAAACAAACAAGACTTAAAGGATATACTATAAAATATATACTATAAAATATATAATCTTCAATATAATTAAAAATGCGCCAAAAAACCAAAAATTTTAAAAACCCTCTTTATTTTAATAAAGAATTATGGCATACAAATATCTTGCAAATTCAGAAGATATTAGTTGTGCCTTTGTTAATACTGCAAATCCAAGCAATTAACCTGTTAATTTTTAAGGCACAACACTTGGATGTCTTTCTTAGAGGTTTATTTATCTTTTAATTTTATGATATTTATCTAAATCCTAAGAAGACTAGGTAAGATGAGAAAATCCTTAGAATATTAGAAGTAATCAAAATAAGTTGATGAGTAGCTTAATCTTCTCATCCTCATCTCATAATATTTTATAGAAATTCCAGATATAAAACAACAAAATGGCAAAACAAGAAATAAAAATAAACAAGAAGAAATTAAAGAAAGAAATTGATTTTAAATACAATTTCAAAGAATATTGGAGTTTTCTTAGTAAGTACAAGGTTAAATTTTTGATTTTAATGCTAATTACTTTTTTATTATCTTTAACTTATGTTGCAGATAAATATATTTTTAAAGAGATAATTGACAGAGGAACTAATTTTTCTAATGGAATTTTAGCAAAAGAAACTTTTGTTAGTATACTAATTATTTTGATAGCACTCTTTTTTTCAATATTAATCTTTAGAGCTTTATTCAAATGGTTCCAACATAGTATTTTAATGAGGGCGTCAAACGATATGATTGCAGATTTAAAAAGAAAATATTTTAATCATATTATTAGCTTATCACATAATTTTCATACAAATCATAAAACAGGAAGTTTAATTTCAAGAATACTAAGGGGAGCAGGATCTATTGATAGGATGAATGATGTTATTGTTTTTAATATCGCTCCTCTAATAACCTCATTAATTGTGGTTGTAGGCTCTTTAATCTTTTTTAATATGGCTGCTGCAATTATTTTATTTGTAACTGCCATATTCTTTCTAGTCTATAGCGTCATTCTTCAAAATATGTCTAAACCTTATGGCGCTTATGCAAACAAAAAAGAAGATATAGAAAAAGCCCATATAAGTGATTATTTAACAAACATAGACTCAATAAAATATTTTGGAAAAGAAAAAGCAGTAAAATCAAGATTTTATAAAGCAAGTGAAAAAAGTAAAATGGCTTTTTTGAAATTCTGGAATTTTTACAAATACTTAGATGTTGGACAAGTATTAATCTTAGGTATAGGATTATTCTTTTTAATATATTTCCCTATTTTAGGTTTGTTAAATGGAGAATTAACAATTGGGGAACTTGTTTTCATATATACAATTTATGGGAATGTGGTGGGGCCTTTATTTGGTTCTGTTCATGGAATAAGAATGTATTACAGGTCTATGATTGATTTCCAAGACTTATTTCAATATGGAAAAATAGAACAAGAAGTTAAAGATAAACCTGGAGCAAAGGAATTAAGCATAAGGGAAGGAGAAATTGAATTTAAAAATGTCAATTTTAATTATGGGAAAAGAAAAATCTTTAGAAATTTTAATTTAAAAATCCCTGCCAATAAAAAATTTGCTTTTGTTGGACATTCAGGGTGTGGAAAGACAACCTTAGTTAAGCTATTATATAGGTTTTATGACATTAACAAAGGAGAAATAGCAATCAATGGGAAAAGTATAACTGATTTTAAACAAGAATCATTAAGAGAAGGGATGAGTATGGTCCCACAAGAAGCTATTCTATTTGACGATACCATCTATAATAATGTTGCATTTTCAAATCCAAAAGCTTCAAAAAGAGAAGTTATGAGAGCAATAAAATTTGCACAATTAGATAAGATAATTAGAGATTTTCCTAAAAAAGAAAAGACAATTGTAGGAGAAAGAGGAGTAAAACTTAGTGGAGGAGAAAAACAAAGAGTAAGTATAGCAAGAGCAATACTTGCAGATAAAAAAATCTTAGTCTTAGATGAAGCTACATCTGCCTTAGACAGTCAAACAGAACATGAAATTCAAAGAGATTTAGAAAAACTTATGCAAGGAAGAACAAGCATAATCATAGCTCATAGGCTATCAACTATTATGCATGCTGATCAAATTATAGTATTAAAAAGAGGAAAAATTGTTCAAATGGGAAAGCATAATGAACTTATCTGCCAAGAAGGCGAATATAAAAAATTATGGAATTTACAGAAAGGAGGGTATATTAAATAATCATAATGCAAACATTTATAAAAGCTCTTAAAGATATCTACTGCCTTTAGGCAGTAGCGTAACTTATTTCTATTTTAATTATTTATTATTAATGAGCTGGACTTTAGCTCATTGCATATTATTCAATGTAGCTAGAGCTTTCTCGTAATTAAATCTTTCGGAGGTTAAAATGTACAAACACCATAAT
>JAFCDH010000068.1 GCA_017609795.1 Candidatus Pacearchaeota archaeon
CCAGAAAAACATAATTTTAAAAACCCTAATTTCATCATAAATTAAACCTGAAATAGGGAAAGAGTTCTGATGAATAATTAAAATGCCATTAGAAAGAAAATTAAATGCAAGAGAAATCATAGGAACTATGAAAATGATGTCTGCTCGTCCAGAATTTTATAGTGGAAGGGGGGCTATGACCTGCGATTTAGATAGCGAAAGATTAGAATATATTTATGAACATGTAAAAAAAGAACATGGAGAAGAAGCAGGAGAAAATTTTGTTCAAATGGTTGCAGATCTCCCTGTTTTATCTGCTACAGATTTCTTAATAACTTTATATAAATTAGATTCACATGATTGGAAATGGGATAAAAAGCTTTTAGGAAATGAAAAGGGAATTGATGTTGGACCTGATTATGGTAGTGGTAGAAGAGAAGCTATTAGCATGTTAACAATTGCAAATTTTTTGGGAGGTAGTTCTGAGACTGATGAGACGACTATATGCATAAGGGGGCAATTTTTAAGGAAACATGGGCTACCCAGTGATAAAATTGGGTTATGGAGTTATGTATTTTAAAGATTGATAAAAAGCCACACATTTAACACCTTAATTAAGCCACGAATTCTTGACAACACCACAACCCAAAACCCTTAAATAATCTTTCCCCTATATTATATAATGAAACCAAAACATATTATTTTAATTAGTATAATTATTGTTTTTGCAATCTTAATTATAATTAATTTAAACAACAATAAACAAATAGCATGTACAGAAGATGCAAGAATTTGTCCTGATGGAACAGGGGTGGGAAGAATCCCACCAGATTGTGAATTTGCTCCTTGTCCTACAAGCAAAATATGTAAGTTAGATAAAGATTGTATTGTTTTTGGAAAAGATGGAGAATGTAATTGTGGATGTTATAATGAAAACGCACTTCCAGAAGATTCTGGAGGAGCATGTTTTTGTGCAGCACCTAGTTCTTGCAAATGTATAAATGAACAATGTGAAGGAGTTTTTAAAGAGTAAAATTAAATCACATCAAACAAAACCACATCAAAACCCTTAAATAATCTTTCTCCTATATTATATAATGAAAACCATTATAATCCTCATAATAATCATAGCCCTCATCTTTATAGCTATATTTACAATCCCTTATTTATATAAAACTCCTTCTGAAAATGATTCAATTATTGGAGGAGATAAAGATGAGCATGGTTGTATTGCTTCTGCAGGATATACTTGGAATAAAACAAAACAAGAATGTGTTAGAGAATGGGAAGAAACATTAAAAACCGCTTGCACACAACTTAACTGCCCATCAAACACACTTTTTGTTGGATCAAAAAACTCAGATAAATATTATAATTGTGATTGTGGTTGGGCAAAAACAATCAATCCAGAAAACATTGTTTGTTTTTCTTCTGATGATAAAGCTGTTTCTCAAGGCAGGGTTAAAAGTGAGTGTTGAAAATATGATTTTAAACAATAAAAATGCCAATTGAGATAAAAGAACTTACTAAAAAAGAAACTAAAAAGATTATTCTTTCCTTAGTAAATTTTAACCCTGTTTATTGTGTTATGTGTAAAAATAGAAAAGGGATTGTTCAAAGATTTTTTTTATTAAATGTTTCTGTTAAAAATAATAAGATTCATAAGAAAGTTAAAAAACTTTTGATGAACAAATTCGGACTTACTTATTATGGATATGCTGAAGAAAATCCAAGAGTGATTACAACTGCAAAATGCCCTGAATGTGATAATGAGAGGATGGAGTGGGATTATTAGATAAATAAAACCTAACAAAAACCCCTTTCTAAAAACCCTCCATTTCTAAAACAAAACATTTAAATACTTCATTATAATATATTATAATATGGAAAACATAGTAAAACAAACAAGAGAAGTTGGAACATCAGCAGGAGTGCTTCTCCCAAGAAGCTGGCTAAACAAACAAGTAGTTGTAACTCTATATAAACCTTCTTTAGAGAAAATCAGCAAAGATATTTTTGAAATCATATTCAAGCATAATTTAAATGAAGAAGCAATAGGAATTTATTTATTTGGAAGTTATTCTAGAGGAGATTTTGATTTTCACAGTGATATAGATATTTTGATTATCACAAAAAACACGAACAAACTTATTAATTATAATAATTACGAGATTATTTTAGTTTCAGAAGATTCTTTTGCAAAAAACTCGCCAAAAAATCTGACTTATTTAAGTATATTAAGAGAAATAAAGGTCATCTTTAACAAAAACTTAATTGAAAAATATCAAAAAAAAGAGCATGAATTCAATACCAAAAGCATTATATCAGAGATTAAGGGAATCTTAAAAATAAACAAAGATACAATGAAAATCTGTGAAGAAAACAATCTAAATATACCAGACGGAGTTATTTATTCTATAGTTTTAAGATTAAGAGAATTATATTTAATAAAATGTCTCTTCTCTAAAAAAACCTACTATAAAAGAGATTTCTTGAAATTTATAGATGAAAAAATCCACCTAGCTTATCTAAGAGTAAAAAGAGAAGAAAAAGAGTTAAATAATATTTTACCTAATGAATTAGTAAATATAATAAATCTCTCTGAAAAATGGTTAAAAGAGCTAAAAAAATAAGGAAAGGAATTGAGAGTTTAAAAAAGGAAATTGAAAAGCATATAGAAAAGATTGAAGAAGATATTAAGGAAAAGAAGATTGATAGAGGAAGGTATCATATTAAAGAAGTAAACAAGAGTTTACTAACAGCACTAAAACTTAAGATAGAGCTTTTAGGAGTAGGGGATAATGATTCTGTCAAGGCCTATCAAAAAAGATTGGAAAAATTAAAGAAAAGTTTGGAGTTAAATGAATTAATATAAATAACCCATTCTTAAATTAGATGAGATGCCTATATTATATACCAATATCTTAATGAATAATTAAGCTTCAGAGAGGGGAAAATAATCAAGCTTTAGAGAGGGGCAAGTTAAACCCTCCAATTGAATAACTTTAAGATTTATAGACATACTAGAAAAAAGCGCTGTCCGGAAAGACATAAATTTCAATCTTTAACAAAAAAAAGCTAATTCCTAATTCAGTGGCTTCACCAACTGAATTACCCTTTTTATTATTAATAATCATTCTGATATT
>JAFCDH010000015.1 GCA_017609795.1 Candidatus Pacearchaeota archaeon
GGGTTTTGTGGTTTGGTTTTATTAGGGTGTAATGAGAATAGAATTGAAAATAAAGCAAATAAAAATTTAGAAGCTATTATTAAACAACCTATTGCACAAACTTCCCAGAGGGCTCATTCTAAAAATATTCAAAATCCTTCTTATAAAAAAGGGATTTATAAATTATATAGGTTGTGTGATACAGGAATTTATTGGAAAGATATGAAACTTCATGTTTATATTGAAGACTCAAAAGTCTTATGGGATTATCATAAATATAAAAATGACATTTTTGGTTATGTTAAAGATTTTTTTAAAGAAAATAAAATTAATTATGAATTTGGTTTA
Source organism: Candidatus Pacearchaeota archaeon (assembly GCA_017609795.1). Lineage (GTDB taxonomy): Archaea > Nanobdellota > Nanobdellia > Pacearchaeales > GW2011-AR1 > ARS1285. Next base: position 328 of record JAFCDH010000015.1, read on the forward strand.
GAAATAGTTTCCTCAAGTAAAAACATGAAAAATAGAAGAGATGATTTATTAAAAGAACTTGGAATAACTCCAAAATATGATCCTTACATTCTTTATGGTAAAGGCTATGGGGTTACAAAAGCAGGAGTTGCTTTAATAAGTGCATGGGAAGAATTTAGAGTAGATTTAGAAACCGGAGAAATGACTCCTAAAGATATTGAAGAACAATTTCTTAGAGAATATAGAGGAGTAAGTGTTAAAGAATATTTATTTAAACAAAATGCTAGTTTAATTTGTCATGAGATTTTACATTGTTTAGGTTTAGCTCACCCACACCAAGTTGAGCCACCTATAATAACAGATTTGGATTTTATCCCAAATATTATGGGAAATAGGCTTCCTGAACTTCAAAAAGAATTTCAAGATAAACATTCTATTGGTTATAAATTTGATAGAATTCAAGAAAAATTTATTCATAGTTTTCTTGCTGGAAAAGGTAGTTATAAAGCATTTGTTCATTCTAATAGAAATTTGGATGTTTATTTAGAAAATTTAGCAAAAGCAAATAATAGAGAATTATATGGTGAGTGATTGTAGTTTTTTATCTTTTAATATAACTTAGAATCCTTCTTCTAAAAATTATAAAAATTACTGCTATTAAGATTATCCAAATCCAAGCATTATTTAATTCTGGTTTTTCTTGTTTTAGTTCTGCAGGCTCTTCTTGTTCTTGGACTTCTGGTTTTTCATATTTTAAAACATCTTTTTTGTTCATAAATATAGCATATCTTCTTCCAGATTCTATTTGCTCAAAAATCTTATAACCTTTAAAATCATTTCTATCAGACAATCTTTTTGTTGGATTAAAATAAAATTTTTGTTCTCTATAATTATAAATATAAAGATATGAATCTTCTATTGATTTTAATGCTTCATTTATATTAATTGGCTCTTTTATTTCTTCTGTCCATATAAATAAGTTCCATCCCCCATTAAATTGTATTCCTTGTTTTAATTGTTCTAAACTAAAAGGGGCACTCACATAAACCAAACCTCCAGTTAATATGTCTTCAGGAGGTTTTAATTCTTGAATATCTAAATTTAAAATACTTAAAAAAGAAACTATTATAATTATTACTAATATAATCATAAAAACCATTAAACTTCTTTTTTCCATGATTATTATAAATGATTTAATTATATAAAGGTAATGCTCTTAATTTTTAATTGAAGTCTTATTGTATTTTTTCTATATCTTATAAATTTTTAAGTTATGTTATGATTAGCTTAATCTTCTCTTTATCTCATTATATTTTATTAAGATTATTTATTTATCATTTCTCTAGATTTATTTATTCTTAATTATTATAAAAATAGGATTCCTTAATATACTTTAAAAATTATATCAAACACTATATATTCTTAAAAACATCAATTTTTTGGATTTATGATGATAAAAAGAGAAAATAGATTTAAAATATTAATTGGATTTATTGGAGTAATTTGTTTGTTTTATATTTATATTTTAAATGGAACAAAGTTTGTCAAGGTTATTCTTTCACTTCTTGTTGTTGGAATTGTTTTTGGTCTTGGTTTTCAGTTTAAAGAAAAAGAATCTTGTGATTTTAAAAAAAATTGTAAAAAAAAACTGAATCTAGGGTGTGGAAGAGATATAAAACAGGGATATATTAATTTAGATATTTTGCCTTTAAAAGGAGTTGATGTTGTGCATGATCTTGAAAAAACTCCTTTTCCATTTAAAAAAGATTATTTTGATGAGGCTTATGCTTCTCATATTTTAGAACATGAAGCTAATTTTATTAAGATAATGGAAGAGCTTCATAGAATATGTAAGAAAGATGCTATAATAAAGATTAAAGTTCCTTATTTTGCTTCTGCAAGTGCATTTCAAGATCCACAGCATATTAGATTTTTTACATTAAAAAGTTTTAATTATTTTTTACCTGAAAATTATAATAATTATATTACTAAAGCTAGATTTAGGATTATTAAAAAAAAGCTTAAAATTACAAGAAAAAACTGGATTATTAATCTGCCAATAGAATTTATTATAAATTTGTTTAAGGGAATTTATGAGAGGTTTTTTGTGTTTTTAATTCCTTTTCCAGAAGTATATTTTGAATTAAAGGTTTTGAAATGAAAATAAACCAGTATCTTGATAAAATAAAAGATATGCTCTAGTGAGATTAAGCTTATGAAAGATCAGATTGTTTAGCTTGATTGAGCTTATAAGATTCCAGATAAATAAACTAGTATTAAATAAAATATGATGAGACACATAACAGAAGCTTTATGTCCTCATCTTCAAGGCTTAAATGAGCTTGATAAATATTGATATAAATGGAGAGATAAAAAATGACATATGTTTTAGGAATTTCAGGAATCCTTAGTGAAAATCCTGCTGCAGCATTAGTACAAGATGGAAAATTAATTGCAGCTGTTGAAGAAGAAAGATTTAATAGAATAAAACACTCAGTAGGTTTTCCTTTTCCTGAAAAATCTATTAAATTTTGTTTAGATTATGCAGGAATTGAATTAAAAGATGTAGCAAAAATAGGGGTTGGATGGGTTTCTCCTAATAAACACCTTTCAAAAGAAATTCTCTTAGCTATGAAAAGACCAATACAATTTATAGAGAGTTTTAAATGGTTAAAGAATTATAAAATACAAAAGAGTTATTCTTTTTTTAAAAATAAAAAAATATCTTATTACCCTCATCATGTTTCACATGCTTCATCTGCATTTCATGTTTCTGGGTTTAAAAATGCAAATATAATTTCAATGGATGGCAGAGGAGAAACAACTTCTACTTTATTAGGAAAAGGGAGAAATAGCAAGAACATTAAAGTAATAAAAGAGTTTAGTATATTAAATTCAATTGGGGCTTTATATGAATCTTTTACAGATTATCTTGGTTTTAAAAAACATAGTCAAGAAGGAAAAGTTATGGGGCTTGCATCTTATGGAAAACCTATCTATGACACAAGAGATTTGATAAAATATACTTCTGATGGATATAGTATGGAGACTTTTGCAAGATATAAATATTTATTTAAAAATTGGTTTAAAAAATTACAAGGAGAAAAGATAGATTCTTTAGGTGGTTTGTTAATTAAGAATTTTGGTGTAAAAAGAAATCGTGATGATGCTTTAACAAAAAGACATGAAAACTTAGCTGCTAGTGTTCAACATATTCAAGAAAAAGTATTAGTTAGGCTTGGGAGATTACTTTATGAAAAAAATGGTTTAAAAAATTTTTGTTTAGCTGGAGGTAGTAGTCTTAATTGTGTTGCAAATGGAACTTTGCTTGAACAAGATTTTGTAAAAGATATATTTATTCAACCTGCTTCAAGTGATGGAGGGACTGCAATAGGTGCAGCTTATTTAGCATGGATTGATTTAACAAATAAAAAAAGTAATTTTAAAATGGAAACTGGATATTGGGGCCCAGAATATACTAATCAAGAAATTGAAAAAGTTTTGAAAGAAAAAAAGATTAAATATGAATATCATAAAGATATTGAAGGTGTTACAGCAAAACTTATAGCAAAAGGAAATATTATTGGATGGTTCCAAGGAAGAATGGAAATTGGGCCAAGAGCACTTGGAAATCGAAGTATACTTGCAGATTGTTCAAATGAAAATATGAAAGATAAGGTAAATATTCAAGTTAAACATAGAGAGCCTTGGAGGCCTTTTGCACCCTCTTTATTATTAGAGGCTGCAGAAGAATATCTTGAAAATCCTTATCCAAGCCCTTTTATGATTTTAAGTTCAAGAGTTAAAAGAGAAAAATGGAAAGAAGTTCCTTCTGTAGTTCATATTGATGGAACAACAAGACCTCAAACTGTTAGAAAACAAGATAATCCAAAATATTATAAATTAATAAAAGAAATTGAAAAAATCAAAGGAGTTCCTATTGTTTTAAATACTTCTTTTAATGATAGAGGAGAGCCGATTGTTTGTTCTCCTAAAGATGCATTGATTACTTTTAAAAAAACTAATTTAGATTATTTAGCTATTGGAAATTATTTGATAAAAAGACAGAATGGAATTTAATATTAAACTAGTGTATGAAATATAATGAGATAAAGAGAAGATTAAGCTAATCATTATCCTTAAGAACAGAAGAACACAGCATTATTATTTATTAAGATACTAGAATTAGATTAAAAATGAATAAGTCAAAATGAAAAAACCAAAAGTCTCAATAGTTTTAGGAACATATAATAGTGAAAAGTTTGTAGAAGAATGTTTGGCTTCTATAAAAGATCAGAGTTTTAAAGATTATGAATTAATAATCTTAGATGAAGGTAGTACAGATAATACTATTAAAATATTAAAAAAATTAGGGTGCAAATTTGAGGTAAATAAAGAAAGACTTGGTTGTTATGGGAATTTTAATAAAGGAATTAAACTTGCAAAAGGAGATTTTATTTTTACATTAGATCATGATATGGTTTATGATAAAGATTGTTTGAAAAATTTACTTGAAACAATTAACTCAGATAAAAAAGCAGGAATTGCTTGCTGTCGCTCATATTATTATAAAAAGAAAAATAAGATTCGTTCTTTTGGATTTAAGATTAATCTTTTAACAAGCAAATTAAAGGTTGTTGGTAGAGATGAGATTGATAATGGACAATTTGATAATTTAAAAGAAGTTGATGGAATTGGTGCTGGTTCAATGTTGATTAAAAGAGAATTAATTGATAAGATAGGATTATTTTCTGAAGATTATTTTCTTTTTTCATCTGATATTGATTTTAGTTTAAAAGCAAAAAAAATAGGTTATAAAATCCTGCTTTCAAATGCAAAGTCATGGCATAAAAAAGAAGAAAAAGATGTTTTTACTAAAGAAAGATTTGAAGGAATGATACAAGATAAATTAGTTTTAATGAAAAACAATGCAAAATCTTATGCTTTATTTTTAATTCTTTTTCTATTGTTTTATGTTCCAATTAAAATAATTGAAAAACCAAAAAGAGGAAAAATCTTTCTAAAAATTTTAAAAAAAGAGTTTTTGAAAAAATGATTTCTTAATATTATATTTTTTATTGATGTCTTAGAAAATATAATGAGACACCATCTAAAAGATTAAATTAAATAAATCATCTTAAAACAATTGTGAGATTATTATAAGTAATAAGTTATATGAAATTAAAACATTAAAAAAACAATAGTTTTTGTTTTTAAGATACTAAAAATCCTTAACCTCTAAAATATATGATTTTAGATTTTTAGTATAAAAACATTTATAAAGGATAACTTATTAATAATTATATGAAAATTAAAAAAGAGGATTTAACAGTTCTAGTAATAATGATAGTAGTTATTATTGCTTTAATCTATTTTATCCCTAAGTTTACTGGAGATGTGGTTACAGTAACAAAAACCTATACCTGTACTGATAGTGATGGTGGAAAAACTTATAGTATTAAAGGAACTCTTAATGCTGGACCTACAATTGATGGAACAGACTATTGTATAGATAGTGTAAAGTTAAGAGAATACTATTGTACTGATAATGGTCTTGATCTTGAGTACTATGATTGTCCAAATGGATGTCAAAATGGTGCTTGTATTGGAACAGTTGCTGAGATGACTGGAACCTTAAGTGCAGAAAAGCCATTTGTAAGAGCAAACAATACTTGGTTTTGGGTTGTTGTGGTTGTAGGATTAATAATCCTTTTCCTAATCCTTAAAAAACTTAAGAAATAAGCTTGTTTGTTTGTTTTTGTTACTTATCTTACTTTAGTATCTTTTTTATTTTATGACTTTTTAGTATGTTTAATTATAATTGAAATGCGAAACTTTTTAATATCTTTTTAAGGGTAATGAAGATGAAATATAAAGCATTAAAATTTATGTGATAGTAGTATATCAAATAAAAACTGATAATCTAAATAGCTTAATCTTTTGATTGTATAGCTTTAAGTTTTATAAGATACTAGTTAAGGACATAAGAACCAAATTCCTAAATACTAAAAAATCTATATTATTTTACACAAGATTTTTTAAATATAAAAGTTGTTGAAAAATTATGCAACCTGTAAATTATATTCAACAATTAGCAGATTATGTTGTGAATAATCTTTCTAAAGGATATCCTGTAGATGCTTTAAGATTTTCTTTAATGAATCAAGGATATTCAAAAATTTCTGTTGATAAAGCAATTGAAATTGCAAATAAAAGACTTGCAGAAAAAGCTCCTTTAATGAAAGAAAAGCCTCAAATAACTTATAAAATTATTGATGAAGAAGACAAACCTATTCATGTTTCTGAAATTAAATCTAAAAAGAGTTTTTTAAAAAAGATTTTTGGGGCTTAGTGATTTCTTAGAAATCTTTTTATAGTTGTTTTAATAATCTTAATTATAGAAAGTGATTGATATCAATATCTTATTAAATATTAGGAGATAAAGAGGATAAGAGTAAGCTAAACAAATCATCTTCAAAACCTAGATAATAGAAAAATAGAACTTAAAGTTTTATAAAGATATAAATAAAGAATTAAATTACTAAAACCAAAAAGAGGAAAATGATAATATTTAATCTTGTGCAAAACTTTATGGCAAATGTGCCAAAAGACTTGCTTGTATTAGTTGAAATAGGAGTTATGATAATAATTGCTGCATTTTTTGCATTTCTAGTAAGATTATTTAAACAGCCTTTAATTCCTGCTTATATTTTTACTGGAATTTTAATTGGACCTTTATTTTTTGGATTAATTAGTGATGCTCATTTAATAACTTCTCTTTCAGAAATAGGTGTTGCATTTTTGATTTTCACAGCAGGACTGGAAATAAAATTCAAAAAGCTAAAAGAGGTTGGAAAAGCTGCTTCAATTGGAGGGACCTTACAAATAGCTATTTTGTTTTTTATTGCTTTTTTAGTTTCTTTATGGCTGGGCTTTACTGGAAAAGCCCCTTTATATGTTGGTTTAGTTGTTGCATTTAGTAGTACTATGGTTGTTATTAAATTATTGTCTGACCGGCGAGAGATTAATAGTTTACATGGAAGATTAATCATTGGTATATTACTTATTCAAGATATTGCAGCTATTATTGCTTTAACTCTTCTTACAAGTGATTTTACTATGAATAGTATGTTGGTTTCATTAGCAAAAGCAGGAATCTTTGTTATTATTGCATTTTTTTTAACAAAAGTTATTAATCCTGTTTTTAAAAGTGCTGCTAAAAGCCCAGAATTATTATTATTGGTTTCAATAGCTATTTTATTTTTATTTGCTATTGGTGCATATTTTGCTAAATTATCTTTAATTATTGGGGCGTTTTTTGCAGGAGTTACTTTAGCTAATTCTGATTATAAAATAGAAATACAAGGAAAGATTACTCCTATAAGAGACTTTTTTGCAGTAATCTTTTTTGTTGCATTAGGAATGCAATTACAATTAATTTCAAAAGAATTTGCTTTATTATTATTTGTTTTATTAGGACTTGTTATAATTTTCAAGCCATTAATAATTATGTTTTTAATTAGGATATTTGGGTATAAGAAAAGGACCTCTTTTTTAACTGGAAATTCTTTAGCACAAACAAGTGAATTTTCATTGATTATTGCTACACTTGGATTTGGTTTAGGACATATTAGTCAGGGATTATTTAGTGTTTTAGTCTTATTAACCATCTTAACAATGTCTTTTACAACTTATTTAATAGGTTATGAGAAAAACCTATTTAAATGGTTTTCTTGGCCATTGAATATTTTTAAAGGAATAAAATCAAAAAAAGAAAATTTAGAGTATTTAGAAAAAGATAAAAAAAGAGTGATAATTTTTGGATGTCATAGAATGGGAAGTTTGTTTTTAAAAGAGTTTGAAAACAAGAAGAAAGAGCCTCTTGTTATAGATTATAACCCTGAAATAATAAAATCATTAATTAAAAAGAAAATTCCTTGTATGTATGGGGACTTTATGAATGAAGAAGTTCTTGAAAAAGCTGAATTTAAAAAAGCTGAAATAATAATCAGCACTATTCCAGATGTTGAAGATAATTTATTATTAATTAAAAAAGCTAAAAAGCTAAATCCAAAAGCTATGGTTTTTGTCACTGCGCGTAGAATTAGTGAGGCTTTAAAATTATATGATAAAGAAGCAGACTATGTTATTCTTCCTCAGATTATCAGTGGGCAAAAAGGATTTGAATTAATCCAAGAAATGGAAAAAGATAGAAGTGAATTAAAAAAGTTGAAACTACAGCATATTAAGTTTTTGAATTCTATTCATAATATATTGTATTAAAAAGATAAATATAAAAACTAATTCTTGTTTTTTATAGTATAAATAATAAATCATAATAAGATTAAGCTATAACAGAAGATTTAGACACTAAGATAATAAAGCTTAAAGATTTATAGATATATATAAATAAATCAAAAAAAAGGTGAAGAATGAAACTAAAAGTAAAAATCTTAAAATTTTTAGCAGGAAGACCTGTTTGTATGATTCATGAAAAAACTGCTCAGGAAATGAGCTTACATATTGATAATAGAATTTCTGTAAAAAAAGCAAATAAAAGAATTATTTCAATTGTAAATACTATTTCAAATATAATAAAACCAAAAGAAATTGCAGTTTCTAATATGGTTATTCATCATTTAAAATTAAAAAAAGGAGATGTTGTTGAAGTAGAAATAACAGAGCGTCCAAAAAGTATTGATTTAATTAAAAAGAAATTAAAAGGAGAAGAATTAAATAAAAAAGAAATATCAGAGATTGTTAATGATATTGCACATAATGCACTTAGAGAAGCTGAAATAGCTTTTTTTATTGCTGCTTTAAATAGCAAAGGAATGTCTTTAAATGAAACTAAAAATCTAATTCAAGCCATGGTTAAGTCTGGAAAACAATTAAAATTAAGAGGAAAAGTAGTAGATAAACATTGTATTGGAGGAATAGCAGGAAACAGAACAACCCCAATTATAGTTTCAATTTGTGCTGCAGCAGGATTAATTATGCCAAAAACTTCTTCAAGAGCAATAACAAGTGCTGCAGGAACTGCAGATGTTATTGAAACAATTGCAAAAGTAAATTTTTCAATAAAAGAAATCAAAAAAATAATTCAAAAAACAAATGCTTGTTTTGTTTGGGGAGGTGCATTAGGGTTAGCTCCTGTCGACGATAAAATAATAAAAGTAGAAAGAATAGTTAAAATAGATTCAACAGCTCAATTACTTGCAAGCATTCTTTCTAAAAAAATTTCAGTTGATAGTAATTATGTTTTAATTGATATTCCTTATGGAAAATCAGCTAAAGTAAATAAAAAACAAGCAGAAAAATTAAAAATCAAATTCTTAAGTCTAGGCAAAAAATTCAGTTTAAAATTAGAAGTTGTTTTAACAGATGGAAGAGAACCAATTGGAAATGCAATAGGTCCCTTTTTAGAAATAAATGATATAATTAAAATTTTAAAAAATGAATCAGATGCTCCAGAAGATTTAAAAGAAAAATCAATCATGCTTGCTGGAAAATTATTAGAAATGGCTGGAAAAGCAAAAAAATCAAAAGGAGAAATTTTAGCAAAACAAATTCTTGATTCAGGAAAAGCATTTAAAAAATTTGAACAAATAATAAAAGCTCAAAAAGGAAAAATAAGAAAATTTAAACCAGGAAAGTATACACATACAATTTATGCTAAATCTAATAAAAAAATAACTAGTTATGATAATAAATTAATAAATGAACTTGCAAAATTTGCAGGGTGTCCTCAAGATAAAGCATCAGGGATTTATCTTCACAAAAAAGCTAACCAAAAAATAAAAAAAGCAGATAAAATAATGACTATTTATGCAACTTCTAAAGAAAAACTAGAACATGCTGTAAAATTTTATAATAGGAATAAGAAACATATGGTGGAATATGCTTAATTTTATAACTTTTAATAAATTAAGATTAAAATGAAAGCAGAAGATATAATTCTAAATAGTGTTTTATCATTATTTGTAGGTTTATCAGCAATAATTATTAGGGAATATTTTGATTTAGAGATTAAAATAATTATTATTATATGTTTTTTAATCATCTCTATTTTTTGGATGAATAGTTTAATTAAAGAGATTAAAAAAAGATCAATAAACAATTCAACAAGAATAAGAAACATCGAGAAAGATTTAAATATAAACAAACGCTTGTCTAAACTAGAAATTTGGAAAGAAAATATGATAAAGAAAAATAATGCACAAATAGATATTACAGATTTAATTAAGATAATTGGTGTACTGATTGTTGGATATATTCTTCTTAGTTATTGTTGGATATATTCTTCTTAGTTCCTTAGGAGTATTTGGTTAAGAATAAGGAAGGAAATAGAATTATCTTAAAATTATTTAAAAAAATCTGTAACTTTTTTTGTTTTACTTTTATTTGGCTCAACTTTTTTAAAGATTATGTCTTGACCAAGAGTTTTTGTCCTATAAAGTTCTATAACTAAAAGGACATAGGCTAATATTAAAGGGCCTATTATAAGTCCAAGAATTCCAAATACAAAAAGTCCGCCAAGCATACCAATAATAACAATTGCAGAGTTTATTTCTGTTTTTCTTGAGACAATTACAGGTCTAATAAACACATCTATCCAAGAGATTATAATTAATCCATAAATTAATAATCCCATTCCTGCTCCTGTTCTTCCTACCATAAATAAGTATATATCAACAGGAAGCCAAACTAACCAAGGTCCTATTAAAGGGATTATTCCAACAAACATTGTTAAAATAGTTAATATAAGTGCATTAGGGACGCCAAAAATAAAATATCCAATTCCTGCTACTATTCCTTGGGCAATTCCAATAACAACTTGTCCTAATAAAACAGAATTTGTTATGTCTTTGAATTGTTTGAAAAACTTTCCTTGAGTTTCTTTTCCAAGATGAGATAATGATTTCATATATTCTATTCCTTTTTTCCCATCTCTTAATGAGAAAAAGAAAACAAAAATTACAACAAATAATTGAAGTACTATTATAGGGAGATTTAAAATAAAAGATGTAAATTTACTAAGGGAATTAGCAAGCATATTTGATATAAAACTATTTAAAGAACCTGCTAAATTTGCTGAAAGTTCAGAAGAGAGAAAATTAGGTAAAATTTGATTTATTACATTTTCTAAATTTGCTCCTTGTATAGAAAAATATAAATCAACTGCTTGATTTAATAAAGAACCAAAAATTAAGGTAGCTACAAAAATAATAAGTGCTATTAATCCAAGACAGATTAAAAGTGCAGATAAATTTTCATTTTTAATCTTTGACACTGTCCATTTATATATTGGATAAAAGATATATGCTAATAAAATTCCAAAAAGTATTGACATTGCTACAGGTCTTATAATCATAATTGCTAATATAAATAACCCAATTATAAGTGCTGCAGTTATTGCATTTTTAAAGATTTCTTTATCTACCATGGGATTATATAGATAAAATTCTTTATAAAAGTTGTTATGTTTTTTGGATTATATTATTATTCTGGAATCTTTATGGATATTTATGTTTTGAAGATGATTTGTTTAGCTTAATCTGTAGAGCATCTTATTGATATGTGACATCCTCCCATACCTAAAGGTGAGTAAAAGCAGTTTATTAAATAATATAATAAAAACTGCTTTTAGGAATGTGGGCTCCCTTCCTTAATATCTTTAATCATAATCAAGCCTTACACTTTTCTTCTTTATTTCGTTATATTCATTAAGGAAGTGATGTTGTTTGACTACCTCCTAAAGGAGGTAGATATCTTTTATATTTATTAAAATGATAATTATTTTATATTTCTATAAATTTGGATAAGCAACCTTTATAAATTAAATTTCATAAAAAATAATATAGAAAATGGAATGTTTTATTAAAAAAATTTGGCAGGAAAATAGTGAAAATGCTCATTATCAATTTGTTAGATTTAGTAAAGGGCAATTTGAAAATAGGGCTATTTTAAATTTAATGAGAACTTCTAAAATTAAATTAAAAGGAAGTTTTGAATGGGCTAATGATTTTGTTGAATTTGTTAGTGAATTAGAAAACGCTAAAGATATGAAGTTTTCAGGAATTATCTTGAGTAGAGAAAAATTAGAACTAGATAATGAAAAGAAAAAGAAAAAGGTTTTTCAATATGAAGTTTTGGAAATAGGTTTAGAAAAAATAAATGAAATTAAAAATAAAGCATATTCTATGTTATTAAGTGGGGTTGGTGAAGGAATTGTTTTGAAAATTAAAAAAAAGCTTCCAAAACCTGGTAAAAGTGCAGATAAAATTGATGATAAGTTTTGTCAACTTGAACTAGACTTAAAATTCTGGGCTCAAGTTAAAGAAGTTTTTATGCTACCTGAATGTAAAAAATGCAAAATATCTCATGTTTTTGAAATAAATGAGATAATTATTCCAAAAGGTGAAAAAGATTTTGAAAAAGCAAGACTTCTTGCAAAAAGAAAAGGAAAAATTATTAGAAAATTAGAAGTTGATAAACAAGAAAGTGTTGATGAGAAAGATTTTGAGGTGTAGTAACCTTTATAAATACGTTATTTCTTGAGAATTTATAAGATTATTAATAATTTTATGTTACTGATAACAGCTGATTTTAATTAGCAGGTTCAGAAACTTGTTTAGAGTTCTCTGTTATTAGAATTATGAATTAAATTATAATATTAGTATGTAAAATAATGAGATGCAAGTGAAAAGATTAAGAGAATAGAAATAAGATTTAATCTACTCACAATATAGCTTAAAGATATAACAAAATTCCAGAAAAATAATATAAAAACGGAAGCTTACAATTTTATCCAAGAGTAAGAGCAAAAAAAATCATGCCTAGAGCTAAATGGAATTCTCTTTTTAAAGAAGGTGTTGGATTTCTTGGATTTATAGGTTATAAGGTTGGAATGAAGTCTGCATTTGTTAGAGATAATACTCCAAATTCATTAACTAAAGGACAAAGAATTACATTTCCTGTAACAGTTATTGAATGTCCTACAATTAAAATCCTTTCTATAAGATTTTATAAAAATAATAATGTAATTGGAGAAGTTTTAAATGAAAATTTAGATAAAGAATTAAAAAAGAAAATAAAACTTCCAAAACAAAAGAAAAAGAAAATAGGTGATTTTAAAGAAGGTGAATTTGATGATATTAGGGCTATTGTTTATTCTCAAGTTAAAAAAACAAATATTAAGAGAAAACCAGACATAGCTGAAATTGGTCTTTCTGGAAGTGTTAGTGAAAAATTAGAATTTGTTAAAAATAATTTGACAAAAGAGATTTCTGTTAGAGATTTTTTAAATGAAGGGGTTGTGGATTTTAGAGGGGTTACAAAGGGGAAAGGAACACAAGGACCAACAAAAAGATTTGGACTTGCTTTAAAAAGTCATAAACATGGCACCCTGCTAGAGTTGAATTTATGCAACCTATGGCAGGGCAAATGGGATATTTTACAAGAGCTGTTTATAATAATAAAATAATTGAAATTAATAGTATAAAAGAAAAAGATATTAATCCTAAACAAGGATTTAAACATTTTGGAAAAATCAAAACAGATTATATGATTGTTTATGGAAGCATACAAGGACCTGCTAAAAGGCAATTATTAATTACAGTTCCTTTAAGAGTTTCAAAAAAACAAATTAAAAAAAACTATGAGTTTTTGGAGTTGAGATAAACTTTTTTAGAAAAACAAGTTTAATCAAAACAAACCTTTTGAAAAGGTTTGATCCAAACCAAAATAAAGTTAAGTCAAAATCAGAAAATGAAAATACAAATACTTAATATAACAGGTAAAAAAATAAGAGAAATTGAAACAAACTTATTTGAAGAACCAATTAGAGAAGATATTATTTATAAAGTTGTTGAAGCTGAAAGATTAAAACAACCTTATTCTCCTAAATATAGGGCTGGAATGGATAGATCTGCTTCTGGAAATGTAAGACATAAAAGACATTCATGGAAATCAGATAGAGGAAGAGGGCTTTCAAGAATTCCAAGAAAGATTTTTTGGAGAAGAGGAACTAATTTTTCATGGCAAGGAGCAATTATTCCTTCTGTAAGAGGTGGAAGAAGAGCACATCCTCCAAAAGGGCATGTTAATTTAAAAAAAATAAATAAAAAAGAATTAAAAAAAGCATTATTATCTGCTTTAACATATATTAGTTCTATTAAAGAAATAAAGAAAAAATATTCTTCATTAAAAGATAAAAAAATTGAGGTTAAATTACCAATAATTGTTGAAGATAAAGTATTAGGATTAAATACAAAAGATTTGTTTAAATTTTTAAAAAAGATTTTAGGAAATTTATATGAGGTTGCAATTCAGAAAAAAGCTATTAGGGCTGGAAAAGGAAAGCTAAGAGGAAGAAAATATAAGAAAAACGCAGGATTGCTATTAGTTATTGGGAAAAACAATAAAAAGAAGATTAAAGGTATTGAAATTATAAATTCTGATAAACTTCTTGTAAGTGATTTAGCTTCAAATGGAGCAAGATTAATTGTTTTTACTGAGGAAGCTATTAAGGATTTGGAGGGATTGATGAATACTAATATTAAAAAACCTAAAGAGAAATCTACTGAGAGTACGGGAGTGATAAGTAAGGATACTCAGGATAAACCTAAAATTAAGGAGAAAAAATGAAACTTGAAAAACTACAATGCCCAAAAGGATTTATATTAATGGGAACAGGCAATAATGGTTATAGGCATAGATATAATATTGAAAAAAATGAAAATTTTAAAAATATCTTTATTAATTTTATGGAGGATTTAGGATTTGATAGGAAGAAGATTAAACAAGGATTTTGGATTCATGAGGAAAATGAAGAAGAGATTGAGTTAAAAATATCTGATTTTGAAGATTGTTGTAGACATTATGAAAACAAAAAATATGATATTGATGTTTTTTATGGAAATAAAAAGATAATCTTAGTTATAAGAGCTAAAGAAAGAAGAGAAATGTTAGATAATTTAGAATATAAATCAAAATGGAAAAAATTTCCTAAAATAATTAAATTAAAAGAAAATAAGAAAAAGATTCCTTTAATAAATGCAAATGTTAGGGTAAAAAAATGAAACTAATAACAACTGAAAAAGCAGTAAGATTAATTGAACTTAACAATACACTTGTTATAGAAGCAGATAGAAGAGATTCAAAGATTCAGATTAAAAAACAAGTTGAAGAAATGTTTAAAGTTAAAGTAGATTCAATAAATACTTTAATTAAAAAAAATAAGAAAATAGCTTATATTAAATTAAATGAAAAAACACCTGCAATTGATATTGCAACAAAAGTTGGGATGATTTAGGGGGAATCAATTAAACTAATATCTTATAAAATATTATGAGATGCACAGGATAAGATTAAGCTATTCAGATTAGATTTAAGCTATTCAGATTAGATTTAAGCTATTCATAACATATCTCAAACAATAGAAGAACATAACTTAAAAATTTATAGAGATATAGATAAAAATAAAAAAATAAAATGGGAAAACGAATAACACAACAGGCAAGAGGAAGAGGAAGTTTAACATTTAGAGTTAGACCTAGGGCTTATAAATATAAAATTACTTATCCAAAATTAAAAACATCTGGAAAAGGAAGAATTGTTAAATTATTTAACTCTCTTGGACATTCTGCGCCTCTTATTAAAGTTAAAATTAAAGAAGAAATTTTTATTATTCCTGCAGCTTCAGGAATATATGAAGGACAAGAAATAATGATTAATGAACAAAGAGAAAATAAAATTCCTGAAATAGGAGATATTTTAAAACTAAAAAATATTCCTCAGGGTACAAAAATCTTTAATATTGAGTCAGTTCCTGGAATGGGTGGAAAATATTTAAGAAGTGCTGGATGTCATGCTTTAGTTTTAGTTAAAGATGAAAAAGGAGTAGAAATAGCTATTAATAGAAAAAAGATTAAATTAAATGAAAATTGCAGAGTTATTGTTGGAACTGCTGCTGGAGAAGGAAGATTAATAAAACCAATTATTAAAGCAGGTAAAAAACATCATATGATGCTTTCAAAAGGCAGAAAATGGCACAGAACTTCTCCTGTTAAAGTTAATGCTGTTGACCATCCTTTTGGTGGTGGAAGGGGAAAAAGAATTAAAAGTAAAATTGCTAAGAGAAATGCTCCTCCTGGGAAAAAGGTTGGACATCTTAGACCAAGCAGAACAGGAAAAAGGAAATAGGAGGAAAAATATCAATATCTTATAAAATATAATGAGTTGAAGATGACAGGCTTAAGCTACTCATAATAGCTTGATTGAGCTTATCAAATTCCAGATAAATAATATAAAACAAACAAAATGCCAGAAGAATTTAAACTAACAAAGAAAGAATTTACATATAGAGGGAAAAATATGGATGAATTAAATCATATGGATATCCGGGAATTTGCTAAATTACTTAAATCAAATGAAAGAAGAACAGCATTAAGACAATCTGATGAATTACAAAAATTTGTTTTAAAATGTAGAAAAAAAACTCAAGATAAAAAAGCAATTAGAACTCATTCAAGACATTTAATAATTGTTCCTCAAATGGTTGGTTTAAGAATTCAAGTTTATAGTGGAAAAGAATTTTTTCCTGTTCAGATTGAAAAAGAAATGTTAGGACATAGATTAGGAGAATTTTCAGTTACTCGAACTAAAGTTAAACATGGAGCAGCAGGAGTTGGTGCAACTCGTTCAAGTGCTGCTTTGTCAGTTAAGTAAAAATGGAAGAAAAAATAAATGAAAAAGTTGAAAAAGTAGAGAAAGAAATAGCTAAAGATGTAAGTAAAACAGAAGAAAAAGTAGAAGAGAAAGAAATTACTCAAAAACAAGCTGATAAAGAGATTAAGAAAGAGGTGAAAGAAGATATTAAAAAACCAAAACAAGAAATTAAGAGAATAAAAAAAACAGAAGCTGTTATTCATGGAAAAAGTTTATCTATTTCAACAAAACATTCAATTGCAATTTGTAATCTTATAAGAGGAAAAGATATTGATAAAGCAATTTTAATTATGGAACAAGCTGAAAAAATGAAAATACCAGTTCCTATGAAAGGAGAAATTCCACATAGAAAAGGAAAAATCATGTCTGGAAGATATCCTGTAAAAGCTGTAAAAGAATTTATTAAATTATTAAAAAGTTTAAGAGCAAATGCTCTTATGAATGAATTAGAATTAGAAAAATATAGAATATTCTGCAAGGCAAATATTGCTTCAAGACCTTATAGAAGATTTGGAAAAGGCAGATTTAAAAGAACTCATGTTAAAATTAAATTAATACCTCTGAGGAAGGGAAAATGATACTGGTATCTTAATATAATAAATGATATACTCTACTGAAATTTAGTTTAAGAAGAGAACTCAGATAATCTCTCTTGATTGAGTTTATCAAATTCCAGATAAATAATATAAAACAAACCAAAATGACAGATAAAATAAACTGCAATGATAAATTTTGTCCTATACATGGACAAATAAGTCTTAGAGGAAGAACTTTTAAAGGAAAAGTTATAAGAAAATTTCCTAAACGAGTTTGTATTGAATTTGAAAGAACTATTTATATTAAGAAATATGAAAGATATGCTAAAAGAAAAACAAAACTTCATGCAAGACTTCCTGATTGTATGGCTCATGACATTAATATTGGAGATTATATTGAAATTAAAGAATGCAGACCAATTAGTAAAATAATTCATTTTATTGTTGTAAAGAAGATTTCAGGAGGCGAGGGAAAATGAAAGGAGTATCTGCAAAATTAACAAGAGGATTAAATATTGGAAGCTTGGTTTTAGCAAGTGATAATAGTGGTGCAAGAATTGTTAAAATAGTTAGTGTAAAAAGAGGAAAAACAAGAAAAGGAAGGCAACAATATGCTAAAATTGGAGATGGAGTAAAAATATCTGTTAGGAAAGGCAATCCTGAAATGAAAGGAGAGGTTTTTGATGCTGTTGTGATTAGACAAAAAAAACCATTTAGAAGAAATACAGGACAAAGAGTTGCATTTATGGATAATGCTGTTGCATTATTAAAAGATGATAAAGGAAATCCAAAAGGAACTCAAATTAAAGGACCTATAGCAAAAGAAGTTGCTGAAAGATGGAAATTCCT
The DNA here is from genome assembly GCA_017609795.1 of Candidatus Pacearchaeota archaeon. Lineage (GTDB taxonomy): Archaea > Nanobdellota > Nanobdellia > Pacearchaeales > GW2011-AR1 > ARS1285. Next base: position 18,423 of record JAFCDH010000015.1, read on the forward strand.
AGGTAAAATAAGTAAATTTGTGATGTAAAATGAAAGATATAGAAGTACTTGCAAATCCAGAAAAAGCATTAAAAAATGCTTTAAGAAAATTAAAAACAATAGTTGATGCTCAATCAAAAACTGCAAATACTGAGTTTTTTGATGCAGCTATAAATTATAGAACTATAAGAAATTTTATTGACTCTCTTAAATTATTATCTAATACTAAAATTAAAGCATATAATGATGGATATTGGATGTTAATGGATGGGTATAAAAATGAAACAAAAATTTTCAACTAAATGGATTGGAAGTAAACAACCAAGAAAACAAAGAAAATACAGAGCTAATGCTCCACTTCATATTAAAAGAAAATTTATGTCTGCAAATCTAAAAAAAGATTTAAGAAAAAAATATGATAGAAAAAGTTTTGTTTTAAGAAAAGGAGACAAAGTAAGGATTATGAAAGGAGAATTTAAAAAAAGAAATGGAAAAATAGAGATTGTGAATTTAAAAAAATTAAAAGTAAGTATTGAGGGAATTCAGAGAACAAAAAAAGATGGAGCCAAAGTTAATGTTTGGTTTGCTCCTTCAAATTTACAAATTCAAGAATTAGATTTAGAAGATAAAAAGCGAAGAATAGCTATTGAAAGGAAGATTAAAGGGAAAGAAAATAAACCTATACTTGATAAAACTAAAATTAAGGAGGTTAAAAAATCAATATCTTAATAAATATTATGAGTGCTTTACTGAGATTAAGTTATTCAGATAATCTCTCTTGATTGAGCTTATAAAATATAGATAAAAAAACAAAATGACACATCTTAAAAGAAATAAAATTGAGAAATTTTGGCCAATACCAAGAAAAGGAACAAAATACTTAGCTGTAGCTACACATAATAAAAATGAAGCAATTCCTTTAGTAGTAGTTATGAGAGATGTTCTTAAACTTGTTAAAAATAAAAAAGAATTAAAAAGATTATTAAATGAAAAAGAAATTCAAATAAATCACAAAGAGATTAGAGAAACAAATTATCCTGTTTGTTTATTTGATGTAATTAATCTTCCTGAAATTAAAAAGAATTATAGGGCAATGTTATCAAAGAGTAAAAAGATGATTTTTGAAGAAATTTCTGAAGAAGAGTCTAAAACAAAAGTCTTTAAAGTGATTAAGAAAAAAACACTATCTAAAAAGGAAACACAATTAAATTTAATGCATGGAAAAAATATAATTTCTGATGAAAAAGTTAAGACAGGAGATTCTGTTATTCTTAATCTTAAAGATAACAAAATACTAAAAGTTATTCCCATGAAAGAAGGAAAAAATGTTTTTGTAATAAAAGGGAAGCATGCAGGACATCAAGGAAAAATACAAGAGATTATGGATAGAGGTGGAAAATCAATTGCTAAAATAATCTCAGATGAAGGAAAGGTAAATGTTTGGATTAAAAATATAATTGTGGTGAGTTAAAATGGAAGCGCAACTAAAAAAACCAATGAATGAGAATAAATTAACTAATATCCCTCAAAAATCTAAAGAGAATGTTAGTGAAAATAAGCTATTGATGAGTAAAGATACTGAGAAAGAAGAAATTAAGCAAAATCCTATGAGGGAAATTGAAATTGAAAAAATAGTTCTTAATTGTGGAGGTATTGGAGATAAACTTGAAAAATCAGTAAAATTACTTGAAATGATAACTAAAAGGAAAATACAAAGATTAAGATCTACTAGAAGAATTCCTGCATTTGCAATTGCTCCTGGAAAAGAAAGTGGATGTAAAGTCACAATAAGGGATAAAGAAAAGATTAAAAGTTTATTAAAAAGATTTTTTGCAGTTTTAGACAATGAAATATCTGATAAAAAGGTAACTAAAAATCATGTGTCTTTTGGTATTCCTGAATATATTGAGGTTCCTGGATTAGAATATAATAGAGATGTTGGGATTTTAGGTTTTGAAGTTGATATTGTTTTTAAAAGAAAGGGTAAAAGAGTTAAAATGAGAAAAATAAAGCGGGGAAAATACCCTAAAAAACAAAATATCACAAAAGAAGAAATAATTGAATTTTTAAATAAAAATTTTGGTTTGGAGGTAATTTAAATATGACAGCAAGTGATTGGAGAAAAGTATTGAAACAATTTAGAAAAAAAACAGTAATTAGAGAGAAATATATCAAACATAATAAACCTAAAACAAGAACAACTGGAATCGCAAGAAAAAAATGCGAAAGATGTGGGAGATATGGGGCTATGATAAAAAGATATGGACTTAATTTATGTAGGCATTGTTTTAGAGAGATTGCTACTGATTTAGGTTTTAAAAAATATAGTTAAATGGAGAAAAAATGGAAATATCAATACCCGAAAAAATCTTTAAGATTTTTTGGGCCCAGAAAATTTTTGAAATTTTCTCAGGTCTTTATAAAATATTACGAGAGGAAGATGAGAAGATTAAGCTACACAATAGTAGAACACAGCTTAATATTTTATTAAATTCCAAAATAAACAAAATATAAAAAATGTCACAAGATATTGTTGCAGATGCATTAAACCAAATAATGAATGCTAAGAGAGCAAGAAAAACAAACTTAGTTATAAAAAAGCATTCAAAACTACTTAGAAATATTTTAGATATAGCTAAGCAATCTGGATTTTTAGATTATGAGGTGGATGGAAGAGAGATAAAGATAGAAATTAAAAAATTAAATGAAATTCAGGCAATTAAACCACGATATACTGTTCCTATTAAAAAGATAAATCATTATGTAAGGAGATTTCTTCCTGCAAAGAATTTTGGATTAGTAATTATATCTACAAATAAAGGATTAATGATACATTATGATGCTGAAAAACAAAATTTAGGAGGGTGCTTGATAGCGTATATGTTTTAAGGAAATACTAGTATCTTATAAGCGTAGGACGAGATGCTCTACAGAGATTAAGGTAATCATAACATAACTTAAAGATACAATAAGATTAGATAAATAAAATAAATAACAAAATGCCACAAAAACAAGAAAAACTAAAAGAAGAAATTGAAATTCCAGAAGGAATAAGTGTACATATTGAAGATGATGTAATAATCATGAAAAAAGATGGTTCTGAACTTAAAAGAAGATTAAATTCACGAGTGAAAGTGATTATTGAAGCTAATAAAATCATAATTGAATCTGGAATAACAAAAAACGAAAAGAAGATTTTTGGAACTATGAAAGCACATATAAAAAACATGATTAAAGGTTTAAATGAAGGATTTAAATATAAGCTTCAAATTTCCACAGTACATTTTCCAATTAATGTATCTGTTGATAAAGAAAAAAATGAACTTATTGTGAAAAACTTTTTAGGTGAGAAAAAAGATAGAAAGATAAAGTTAATTCCAGGGGTTGAGGTTAAAACAAGTAAAGAGTTTATTGAAATTGAATCAATAGATATAGAAAAAGCAGGACAATGTGCTGCGAATATTGAAAAAGGAACAAAAGTAAGAAAGAAAGATAGAAGAATTTTCCAAGATGGAATTTTTATTATTGAAAAACCAAATAGGAGGTTTTTGTGACATAAAAAATAATTAGTATTATATAAAATATAATGATATGCTCTACTGAGATTAAGCGTATGAAAACTCAGATTGTCTAGCTTGATTGAGCTTATCAGATTCTAGTTAAAAACAAAATAATATAAAATGTCAAAGAAAAAACAAAAATTCATGAGAACAGACTTTAGAAAATATTCAAAACTAGGTGTGCGAAGAAAAAAGAAACAAAAGTATAGAAAAGCTAAAGGTCTTGACAATAAGATGAGATTAAAGATGAAAGGTCATTTAAGAAATGTTAGTGTTGGATTTAAAAGAAAAAAGAAGACAAGAGGATTAGTAAATGGATTAAGGCCTGTTTTGATTAATAATCTTAAAGAATTGAAAGAAATTGGTAAAGAAGAGATTGGGATTATTGCTAAAATTGGGAGTAAAAAAAGAAAAGAGATTTTAGATTATGCTATTCAAAATCATATTAAAATTTCAATTGATCCTAAAAAGGCATTAGAAAGGATTGAAAAAAAATTAAAAAAATTAAAAGAGAAAAAAGCAAAAAGAACTGCTAAAAAGATTGAAAGAGATAAAAAAGCTAAAAAAGAAGCTGAGAAAAAAGCAAAACAAGAAGCTAAAGAAGAAAGAAAAGAAGCAAAAGGAGAAAATAAATTAGTATCTGATAAAATGTCAAGCGAGAAAAAGGGTAGCTTAAGTGAAAAATCAGATGATGATAAGATAAAAAAAGAAATTAAATCAAATAATTATGGAAGAGGTAATTAAAAATGATAAATAAATTAAACAAATACTGGAATATTGATAAGAATAACGAGATGCAGATGACAAGTTTAGGATACTCTTATTTTCAAAGCTCTAAGTTTTATAAAGCTATAGATAAACTTAATAGGAGAAACATAAAATGAACCTATTAAGAAAAAAACAACTTGCAGCCAAGGTATTAAAAGTTGGCAAAAAAAGAATTCATTTTAGTAATGAGAATCTTGCTGAAATAAAAGAAGCAATTACAAAACAGGATATTAAAGATATGCATTCTGAAGGAATAATTACAATTAAACCTATTAAAGGACGAAAAAAAATTAAAAAGAGAAAAACTAAAAGAGGTCCTGGAAAAATTAAAAAGAAAGTCAAACATAGAAAACAAATTTATGTTAAAATAACAAGGAAGTTAAGAGAATACTTAAAGTATTTAAAAAAACAAGGAATAATTGATAATGAATTATTTTTAGAGTTAAGAAGAAAGATAAGAATGAGAGGTTTTAGAAGTAAGGCTCATCTTAAAGAATATTTAAATGGTTTAGAAGAAGTAAATCTTAATCCTGTTGTTGAAGTAAAATCTAAACCAAAAATTAAAAAGAAAGTTGTTAAAAAAGAAAAAATTAAGGAGGCTAAGAAGTAAATACTGGAATCTCATAAGCATAGGATGAGAGGTTATGATAAGATTAAGTTATTTCATCCTCATAGCTTAAAGATTTATAAAAATATAAGTTAAAATAAATCAAAAAATGAAAAAACAAAGAAAACTAGATAAAAAGCGAAGAAGACAAGCAAAAACAAATTATAAGAAAAGATTAGTTTTACTTAAAGGAAATTCTCCTAGACTTGTTATTAGAAAAACAAATAGATATATCATTTTACAGATAATTGAAAGTAAACATGCTCAAGATAAAGTTCTTTATTATGTTAATACAAAAGAATTATTAAAACATGGATGGCCTGAAAGCAAAAAAGGTAGTTTAAAATCAATAAGTGCTGCATATTTAGGAGGATTATTATTAGGAAAAAAAGCAAAATCCTTAAAGCAAAAAATCATATTAGATACAGGACTTATTCCAAGCACAAAAGGTTCAAGAGTTTATTCTGCTGTTAAAGGATTTGCAGATTCTGGGGCAAATATTAAATATGATGAAAAAGTCATGCCTTCTGAAGAAAGAATAAAACAAATTAAAGGAATAGATTTTAATAAGATTAAGAAGAAAATTAATCCAAATATTAAAATTAAACCTGAGGGGGAAAATAACTGGAAGAATACTAATATCTTATAAAATATAATGAGATACTTTACTGAGATTAAGAGATATGATTAACTCAAGTTACTCATAACATAACTTAAAAATATAATAAAATTTTGATAAATAATATAAAATGGAAAGAAGAAAATTCCCAAAAAGAACTAAAGAAGAAATAGCAAAGATACGAGAAGAAAGAATAAAACAAGAGCATGAACAGCATTTAGAATCTTGGGTAGCTAAAACAAGATTAGGTAAGCTTGTAAAATCTGGAAAAATTAAAAACATAGATGAGGCTTTAAAATACAAAATACTTGAACCTGAAATTGTTGATCTTTTATTAAAATTAAATTCAGAAATTCTTAATATAGGGCAAGCAAAAGGAAAATTTGGTGGAGGTAAAAGAAGAGCTTGGAGACAAACTCAGAAAAAAACTGCTGAAGGAAATGTTCCTACATTTTCTTGTATGGTTGTTGTTGGGAATAAAGATGGTTATGTTGGATTAGGGTATGGTAGAGCAAAAGAAACTCTTCCTGCAAGAGAAAAAGCATTAAGAAAAGCTAAACTTAAACTTATGAAAATTAAAAGAGCATGTGCAAGTTTTGATTGTGTTTGTGAAGAACCTCATACTGTTCCATTTATTGTTGAAGGAAAAGCAGGAAGTTGCAAAGTAAAACTAATTCCTGCTGCTCAAGGAACTGGGTTAGTTATTGGTGATGAATGTAAAAAAATATTAAAATTAGCTGGAATAAAAGATGTTTATAGTGTTACTAATGGAAAAATTAGAACAACAATAAATTTAGCTAAAGCATGCATGAATGCTTTAGAGAAGACTATGGAGATGTGAGATGGAAGAAAGAAAATTTATAAAATTAAAGAAAGAAGAATTTGGAATAAAAGAATATATAAAAAGAAATTTGGGTAAAGGGAAAATTAGTAGATTAGATATTGAATATACTCCAATAGGTGAGAAAATAATTATTTCAACAAGTAAACCAGGACTAGTAATTGGTAGAAGAGGAGAAAAAATACAAGAACTAACAGAAATTTTAAAAACAAGATTTAAACTTGAAAATCCTCATATTGAAATAAAAGAAATTGAAAATCCTTTGTTTGATGCACAAATTGTAGCAGACGAAATTGCAATGGCTTTGGAAAGGATGGGGAATCTTAAATTTAAAGTAATTGCATATAGAAAACTACAGGAAATAATAAGGGCAGGAGCATTAGGTTGTGAATTAAGATTATCTGGTAAGCTTCCAAGTGAAAGAGCAAGAACCTGGAGATTTGCAGAAGGTTATTTAAAAAAAGCAGGAGAACCAAGTAAAGAAATTGATAGAGCACAGGCAACAGCATTAACCAAAACAGGGATTATTGGAATAAAAATAGCTATTATGACTCCTGATGCAAAAATGTATGATAAGATTGAAATTGATGAAAGTGTAAAAAAACAAATAAATAAAGAAACTGAAGAAGACCTTTCTTCTTTAGAAAAGAAGACAAGCTCGGACAAAGAAAAAACTAAAATAGTAAAACCTAAAAAAATAAAAACAAAAAAACCTATTAAAGATAAGAAAAAAAAGCCAAAATCTAAGAAAAAAGAAAAACAAGAAGCTAAATCAGATGAAAAAAAGATTGAAAAAGTAGAAGAGAAAATAGCTAAGGATGTAAGTAAAACAGAAGAAAAAGTAGAAGAGAAAGAAATTACTCAAAAACAAGCTGATAAAGAAATAAAACAAGAAGTTAAGGAGGATGTAAATAAATAAAATACTAATATCTTAATGAACATTATGATATATAGATGAGAAAATTAAGAGATACACTCCTCTTCAAAACTCTAAGTTTTATAGAGATAAAAAGATATTTCAAAAATATCTAAAAAGGAAATTGAAGAAAAGATTAAAGATTTGAAAATAGAATTGATTAAAAACAGAATTAGCTCTGGAAAGGGTGGGAAAATGAAAACTCGAGAGATTAAAAGAACAATTGCAAGATTACTTACATTCAATAGAAAACAAACCTTTGGAAAAGGTTGTGATCCAAAAATAACTTTTTCGAAAAAAGTTAAGTCAAAATCGAAACCTTTGGAAATGGAAAAGGTTGATAAAAAAAACTATTGATAACAAGGAAACATAAAACAATGGATATATGTCCAAAATGTGGATTGCCTTTACAAGCTTGTGTTTGTGAAGAAATAGTGAAAACAGAACAAAGAATACATGTCCAAACTGAAAAGAAAAGGTTTGGGAAAATAATGACTATTATATCTGGTTTTCAAGGTGTGGACTTGAAAACTGTTGCAAGAGAGCTTAAACAGGCTTTAGCCTGTGGAGGAACAGTAAAAGATAAGACTGTTGAACTCCAAGGAGATCATTCCAGAGCAGTTAAATCTGCTTTGGTTAAACTTGGTTTTCCAGAAGATACAATAGAAGTGGCATAAAGGCAAAAAAAATTGAAAAATCTGAAGGTGATTATAAACGTAAATATAAAAGTAAGAATCTAAAAATATCAAGGAGAATACTAATATCATATGAAATATTATGAGAGGCTCTACTAAGATTAAGTCATTCATAACAAAGCTTGATTATTCATTAAGATATATAAACAATATCAAACAAAATGGAAAAACAAATAGCAATAATCAGAATATCTGGCATGGTTAAAGTTAGCAAAGACATAGAGGATACTTTATATAAATTAAAATTAAGAAGAAAATATTCTTGTGTTGTAGTTAAACCAACAAAATCTATTTTAGGTATGTTAAAGAAAATAAGATATTATGTTGCTTATGGTGAAATTGATAAAGAAACTTATGATAAATTAGTAAAAGAAAGAGGAAAAAAAGTTAATGGAAAATTAAAACCTTTTTTTAGATTACATCCTCCAAGAAAAGGAATTAAAAGTAAACTTCAATATCCAAAAGGAGTTTTAGGTAATAATAAAGCTGATATAAATTTATTGATTAAGAAGATGTTGTGAGGTTTGAATCAAAATGGTAGCAATAACATATAATGAAGATTTAGAGAAAAAATTAGGAAATGACATACTTAAAATTGGAGATTCTTTATTAAAAGATAACCTTTCTCCTAAAGATGAAGAAAGCTATTTCTTAAGTTTGTTTCTTATTTTAGGAATTGCTAATGAAAAGCAAATTAATATTAGTCCTTATTTAAAAAAAATTCAAGGAGAACAATTAGAAAGGCTTTTTACAAAATATGAAGGTTTATTTGGAAGGGTTTTGTTAGAATGATAAGAATAAAAAAACGTAAAAAATCACAAAGACTAAGAGGCACCACAACTCATGGTTGGGGGGCAAGAAAAAAACACAAAGGTAGTGGACACAGAGGAGGTTTTGGAATGGCTGGAACAGGAAAAAGAGCAGACCATAGAAAATCCCTAATCATAAATAAATATGGAAATAAATATTTTGGCAAACAAGGAATTACAAGTAAAAGAACTAAAAAAGATAAATCAAAATTTATTAATTTAAGAGACATTAATAAAAAATATGCAGGGAAAAAAGAAATCAATTTATCTAAATTTAAGATTCTTGGGGATGGAGAGATTGGTAAAGGAATTGTTATAACTGCACAAGCTTTTACTAAAAGTGCTAAAGAAAAGATTGAAAAAGCTGGTGGAAAAGCTATTTTATCAAGAGTTAGAAAAGTAAAAAAGCCTGTTGAGATAAAAGAAAAAGAGAAGAAAATAGAATCTGAAAATGATGTTAAAGACAATAAGAAATAAATATTAAAATCTTAATATAAAATAATAATATAAAGATGATAAGATTAAGTTTTCACTCATCTTCAAAGCTGATAAAATTTATGAGATATAGATAAATTAAAAACTTAGGTTATAAAAGATTCCTAAGTTTGCAGAAAATAAAAAATCAAAATGGAACTTAGAGACATATTAAAAAACTTGCCAGAAGTAGAAAGTCCAGTTGAAAAGAAATTAAGTTTTAATGTTAAATTAAAATGGACCTTAATAATTCTTATTGCGTTTTTTGTTCTTTCTAATATTGCTCTTTATGGGTTAGCTAATAATGCTATGGAAAGATTTGAATATTTAGCAATTATTATGGGAACAAGTTTTGGTTCAATTATAAGTTTAGGTATTGGACCAATTGTAATGGCTTCTATTATCTTACAATTATTAGTTGGAAGTAAGATTTTGAATATTGATACATCAACTACTGAAGGAAAGAAATTTTTTCAAGGTTTGCAAAAATTAATGGTTTTCTTTTTTATAATATTTGAAGCATTAATTTATGTTTTAATGAGAGGGCTTGAAGCAATGCCTGGATATACAACCCTTGTTATAACTCAACTAATATTAGGGGGTTTAGCAATTTTATTTATGAATGAGGTTTGTGAGAAATGGGGGTTTGGAAGTGGAGTTAGTTTATTTATAGCTGCAGGTGTTGGTTGGAGATTAATTACTGCTTCATTTGGATTTTTAGGTTCTCAAGGACAATTTCAAGCTTCAGGAAGAGTAATTGCATTATTTATAAGTTTAATGAATGCAGATTCTCAAGGAGCAATGTTAGCTTTAGCAGCAATTCTTGCAACTATAATCTTATTTTTAATTGTAGTGTGGGCTCAATCTTTAAAAATTGAAATTCCTTTATCTTATGACAGAATTAGAGGTTATTCAATGAAATGGCCTTTGAAGTTTTTTTATGCTTCTGTTATCCCTGTTATTTTAACTGCTGCTTTAATTGCCAATATGCAGTTGTTTGGTGGTTTGTTACAAAATTGGTTAGGAAGACCAAGTTTTTTAGGTAATGTTGTAAATGGACAACCTGTTTCTGGTTTTTTATATTGGGTTGGTTCAACAAATATTATTGCAAGAATAATTCAAGGAAGTTGGGAATGGACATTATTAGGACAAATATTAGGGCATGTTGTATTTTTTATGTTTTTTGCTGCATTGTTCTCTGTATTTTGGGTTAAAACCTCTGGAATGGATGCCTCTGCTCAAGCTCAAAATATTTTAAAATCAGGATTACAAATCCCTGGATTTAGAAAAGATGAAAGAATCTTAGAATCTATATTAAAAAGATATGTTATGCCTTTAACAATAATGGGAGGTATGGCAATTGGTTTATTAGCTGCATTAGCAGATATTTTAGGAGCTTTAGTAGCTGGAACTGCCTTATTATTAGGAATTATGATTATTTTTCAGTTTTATGAAAGTATTGCACAACAACATGCAATGGATATGCATCCTGCAATGAAAAAAATGATGGGGGCTTAAATATTTAAACTTAATTTTATTAGATAAATTATAAATTGGTGAATAAATATTGAAATTTTATAAACTTATAAACGAGATAAAGATGAGATTGACTTTGGATAGAGGTGTATAACTCAAAGATTTATTAAGATACTAAAAATAAATAGATAAAAATTAAAATGCCATTAACAGAACTAATTCAAAATAATCCAAGAATTGCAATTATTATTTTATCACTTATAGTTACCTTGTTCATAACAATTGTAACATATTTTATGACTGATAGAGCAAGAATGAAGGAAATAAAAGCTAAGCAAAAAGCTCTTAGGGTTGAGATTAAAAAGTTTAAGCATGATCCTGCAAAAATGATGGAGCTTAATAAACAGATGATGGAAGATATGCCTGAGCAATTAAAACATTCTTTTAAACCAATGTTAGTTACAATTGTTCCATTACTACTTTTACTTGGTTGGTTAAGGGCAACATTTGCAGAAACTGTTATTGCTTCAACATGGATTTGGTGGTATATTGGTTCTTCTATTGTTTTTAGCATGATTCTAAGAAAGGTTGCTGGGTTGCAGTAATGATTTATCTCTATCAGAATATTAAATGTTTTTTTGGAATTTGAAAAGCTTAATCAAGCTGAGTTGATGAGTAACTTAGGCTTTTATTATATAGCTTTAAAGTTGTGACATCCTCCCACACCTAAAGGTGAGTAAAAGCAGTTTACTAAATAATATAATAAAAACTGCTTTTAGGAATGTGGGCTTCCTTAATATCTTTAATCATAATCAAGCTTTACACCCTCTCCTTAACTTAATTCTCATTTTATTTATCTACTAAATTGATTTAACTCGCCTCATTTTTATCTCGTTATATTCATTAAGATAGTGATGTTGTTTGACTACCCCTAAGGGAGGTAAATATCTTTTATATTTATAAGATACTAAAATTATTAAAACCCTATTTTACCTTGGAAAAACTTATAAACTATAAATTTATTTTTATATTATGAATGAAGTATATAAAAACAAAGGATTAATTGGAGAGATTTGGGATTTTCTTAAAGTTAGAAAGAAATGGTGGTTATTGCCAATAATTATTCTTTTAGTAATTGTTGCAGTATTAGTTATATTTGGACAAAGTTCTGTTTTATCTCCTTTTATTTATGCTTTAGGTTGAT